>JBJKSR010000164.1:0-5221 GCA_046703965.1 Gammaproteobacteria bacterium
GTGATTTCGGGGGCGATGGGATCCATGTCCGTGTCCTTTGCGTTTCGTGGCTGGGTGGCCTCCGGACCAAGCGAATCGCGCGAGTCGGCAAGCAGCGCCTCGACTGCCTGCGGCTCGACGCGCTGCATCAGGTGCCGGTAGGAATTGATCCGGTGGCCGGCGGCGAGCGGCGAGTCGATGTCTTTCCAGGACATCGGCGGCACGTCGAGGAAGGCCTCGATGCGTTCGGCCGTGAGGGGTAGCACGGGTTTGAGGGCGATGGCCAGTTGGCGGAAAGACTCGATCGCCACCGTGCAGATCCGGTGCAGTTTGCCGTCGGGTTTCGTCTTGCCCTTGCGTGCGAGTTTCCAGGGCTCGTGCTCGTTCCAGTAGACGTTGATCGCATCGGCGTTGCGCATGATCAGGTTGATTGCGGCGCCGTAGCTGCGTTGCTCGTAGGCTCTGGCCGCGGCATCGAAAGCCGCGCGATACTCGCTGTCGTCCGAGCCTTCGCGACCGTGCAGCCAGCCCGCGTCGCCGGGCAATTCGGCAAGCAGGCCGTCGAAGTGCTTGTGGATGAAGCCGGCGCTGCGGCTGGCGATGTTGACGAACTTGCCGACCAGGTCGGAGTTAACGCGGGCGACGAAATCGTCCAGGTTGAGGTCGATGTCGTCCACGCCGTTGCCGAGCTTGGCGGCGAAGTAGTAGCGCAGGTATTCCGCGTCGAGGTGATCCAGCCAGGTGCGCGCCATGATGAAGGTGCCGCGCGACTTCGACATCTTCTGGCCGTCCACGGTGAGGAAACCGTGCGCGTAAACGCCGTCCGGCGTGCGGTGGCCCGACCCCATCAGCATTGCGGGCCAGAACAGCGTGTGGAAGTAGGCGATGTCCTTGCCGATGAAGTGATAAAGCTCGGTCTGTTCGGCGGCCGCTTTGTCCGCGTCCCAGAACGCGTCGAACTCGATCTCGGGGTGGCGCGAACAATACTCGCGCAGGCTCGCCATGTAGCCGATCGGCGCATCCAGCCAGACGTAGAAGTACTTGCCCGGGGCGCCGGGGATCTCGAATCCGAAATAGGGTGCATCGCGCGAGATGTCCCAGTCCTTGAGCCCGGCGTCGAACCATTCCTTGAGCTTGTTGGCGATGGCCGGCTGCAGATGCCCGCCCTGCGTCCAGGCCTCGAGCTGCTCCTGGAAGTGGCCGAGCTTGAAGAAGAAATGTTCGCTCGCGCGCACCACCGGCCGCGTGCCGGTGACGACGGAAACAGGGTCCTTCAGGTCGGTCGGCGAATACGTGGCGCCGCAGTTCTCGCAGGAATCGCCGTACTGGCCCGGCGTGCCGCAGTTGGGGCAGGTGCCCTTGATGAAACGGTCGGGCAGGAACATCCCGGCCTGTTTGTCGTAGGCCTGCTCGATGGTGCGCCGCTCGATGTGCCCGGCCGCATCCAGGGCCCGGTAAATCGCTTCCGCCTCCGCGCGGTTCTCGGGCGAGTGCGTGGTGAAGTAGTTGTCGTAGCCGACATGGAAGTCGCGCAGGTCGCGCTCGTGGGACACGCGGATATCGGCGACCAGCTTTTCGGGATCGATGTCCTGCTGGCGCGCCTTGAGCATCACCGGGGTGCCGTGCGCGTCGTCGCCGCCCACATAGAGGCACTCGTGCCCGCGCAGCCGCTGGAAGCGGACCCAGATGTCGGTCTGGATCGCCTCGATCAGGTGGCCGAGGTGCAGCGGGCCGTTCGCGTAGACCAGCGCGCTGGTGACCAGGATGCGTCGGCGGGGCATGAACTGCTGGCTTGGAAAAGCGTCATTCTGCCACAAGGCCGCCGCAAGCATGCCGCAACCCATTGATCGGACTAGGTCTTTTGCGGGTGTGCGACCATGGAAATCCGGCAACCGATTGGAGCGGAGGAACGGAAATGGCGTCCCACGGAGACACGTTGACGATCCGGACGCGCGGCCGCGGGTCGGAGGAGATCACGCGCGAGGTGGCGGACGTGGTCGCGGCCTCGGGCATCCGTACCGGGCTTTGCCAGGTCTTTGCGCGTCACACCAGCGCCGGCGTGATCGTCATGGAGAACGCCGACCCGACGGTGCGCGGCGATCTCGAACGCCTGCTGTCGCACCTCGTGCCCGACGGCTGGTCCGGATTCCGCCACCGCGCGGAGGGCGACGACGACATGTCCGCCCACGCGCGCACGCTGCTGGCCGGCGAGAGCGTGACGGCACCGGTGCACGACGGGCGCCTGGCGCTCGGCACCTGGCAGGGCATCTTCCTGTGGGAGCATCGCGCCGGCCCGCACCGGCGCGAGGTGGCGGTCACCGTGCTGGGCGATTAGTGCGCATTCCGGCCGAGCTTGTAGTGAATCCTGACGATGAATCCGTAGCGATTCGACTTTGAGGCATCGAGCGGCCCGTGCAGGCAGCCCGGGTCGGGGCTCTTGCCCACCGTCGTCTGCAGGTCCTTTATGGCGAGCGGGGCGACTCGCGCGGTCGCCAACGCCGAATCCAGGTGCGTGTAGCGTGCCAGCTCGATATAGCGCGCGTGCGGGGTCGCCTCCGCAAGCGATTTGACGCCCGCCGCCGGTGCGACGTCGTCGTCGCCGCCCGCGATGTACAGCACCGGTGCCTTGATGCGCCCGACCCGCGATTGCGGATCCGAACGGTCCAGGTTCAGGCCGGTCTTCTTGTCCGCGATCTTCAACGCCTTCTCCAGCTTCCGGTTGTCGACCAGGTCCGAGACCAGCGGCAGGAAGTCGTGTCCTACGCCGCGCATTGCGGTATGAAACGAGGTGAAGGGCGCCACCGCGATCACCGAATCGACCCGCGGGTCTTCGGCGGCCGTGTCGAGCGCGGTGACGGCGCCTTCGGAGATGCCGAACAGCGCGAGCTTGCCAACGATCATGCCGCGGGCCTCGAGCGCCGTGATCAGTTGCGTGATGTCTTCGTGCTCGATCAGCCCGAAGGTGACGTACTTGCCGCTCGAATCGCCCTGCCCGCGCAGGTCCACCAGCACGACCCGGTAGCCGTGGTTCGCGAAATCCAGCGCGAAGCCGAGGCGCAGCTCCTTGGGTGTGCCCCAGCCCGGAAGCACGATGACGGTACCCGCCGGCGTGCAATAGGGCAGCGCGTCCAGCGACCGGTGCAGGCGGTCCATGAATTGCCAATCGAACAGGCTGTCGTGCTTCACCGCCTTCCAGGGCGCGTTGCCGAAATACCATTGGCTCACGCGCGTGCCGGCTTTGTCGCCCGGCTTGTCCGAAGAGCTGAAGCCGTAGTTGCGCGGGGCGATGAGCGCTGCCGCGAGCGTGGCGGGCGGAGGGCCGACCGTCACCTTGAAGCGCTGCGTGTAGAGCATGCGGGCGATCTTGCCGTCCATGCCCGGGAAAGGCTTGGGATGGCCGCCGTTGGGCGCGTCGGTGATGATGCCGGATACGGTGTTGGCGCTGATGCAGCCCGTGAGTGCGAGCGCCGCGATGCAGGGCGGGAGGAGGGGCATCAGGCGCTTCGGCATGGTGCGGACGGCTTCCATGCGGGTCAGGGACCCGGGAATTTAACCACAGAGCGCACGGAGAATACAGAGACAGGAGGCGGAGTCGGCAGGCAACGGGATCGTTTGCGTTACTCCTCGTTCTCCGTGGTAATCGATCCGGTGCGTCAACGTTCGAGGACGGCGGTCACCCCCATGCCGCCGCCGGTGCAGATCGAGATCAGGCCGCGGCCGCTGCCCTTGTCTGCGAGCAGCTTCGCCAGCGTGGCCACGATGCGTGCCCCGGTGGCGCCGAACGGGTGGCCGAGCGCGACGCTGCCGCCGCAGGTATTGAGCTTGTCGCGGTCGATCTCTCCGAGCGGCTCGTCGCGGCCGAGGCGCGTGCGGCAGAAGTCCTCGTCCTTCCAGGCCTTCAGCGTGCACAGCACCTGCGCCGCGAAGGCCTCGTGGATTTCGAAAAAGTCGAAGTCGGCGAAGCCGAGGCTGTTGCGCGCGAGCAGGCGCGAGACGGCGTACGTCGGCGCCATGAGCAGGCCGTCCTCGCCGTCGACGAAATCGACGGCCGCCACTTCCACGTCCCTCAGGTACGCCATCACCGGCAGGCCGCGTTCGCGGGCCCAGTCCTCGCTCGCCAGCAGCACGCCCGCCGAGCCGTCCGTGAGCGGGCTGGAGTTGCCGGCGGTGAGCGTGGCCTGCGAATCGCGGGCGAAGGCGGTGCGCAGCTTCGCGAGTTTCTCGAGCGAGGTGTCGGCGCGGACATTATTGTCGTAATCGGCGCCGGCGAACGGCGCGACCAGCTCCGCATAGAAGCCCGCGTCCCACGCCCGTGCGGCGTGGCGATGGCTGGCGAGTGCCAGCTTGTCCTGGGATTCGCGGCTCACCTTCCAGTCGCGCGCCATCTGCTCGCAACTCTGTCCCATGGACAGCTTCGTGTGCGGCTCCACCACGCCCGGCACCTGCGGCTTGAAGTCGGTGGGGCGGATGCGCGCGAGGGCCTTGAGGCGCGGGCCGAGCGTTTTCGCGCGCCCGGCGGCGAGCACCGCGCGGCGGAAGCGGTCGGTGAATTCCAGCGGCAGGTCGCTGATCGAATCGACGCCGGCGCCGATGCCGGCCTCTATATGGCCGAGCGCGATCTTGTTCGCGATCTGCGCGCAGGCGGACAGGCTGGTGCCGCACGCGCGTTGCAGGTCGTAGGCCGGCGTGGTGGGCGCGAGTCCGGAAAAGAGCACGGCCTCGCCCGCCACCTTGCACTACCGCGGATGCTTGAAGGTCGCGCCGGCGGCGACGTCGCCGAGCGTCTCGCCCTTGAGCCCGTGGCGCTCGACCAGCGTGCGCATCACGAAGGCCAGCATCTCCTTGTTGCTGACGTTCTCATAGTGCGTGCCGGCACGGCAGAACGGGGTGCGCACGCCGCCCACGATGGCGGCCCGGCGGGGCAGCGAATCACTCATGGCGAAATCCTCCTGCGGGGACCTCTATCCTGCCACACTGCCTGTGTTGCAGGGCCATTTGACTTGCCATGCGGCGGGGGAGATAGTGGCGCTTACCGGAACCGGGGTGTTGCCGATGGGCGATCGGAGGGCAGTTAAGGGGTGCATGTGTTCCCTTTTTCCGGCCCTGCTGCTGTTGGTTGCCGGCATGGGCGGCACCTCTGCGTGGGCGGCGGATCCACCGGTAACCTATATGCCACCCGACGCGACTGCCATGAGCGCGTCGGATCTTGGAAAATACTACGCGTGGCGCAACAGGATGGACT
>JBJKSR010000165.1:0-4260 GCA_046703965.1 Gammaproteobacteria bacterium
TCCTGGTGCTGGGACTGACCTTCAAGGAAAACTGCCCGGACCTGCGCAATACCCGCGTGGTGGACATCATCTCCCGGCTGAAGGCGCAGGGCGCCGCGGTCGACGTCTGGGACCCCTGGGCCGATGCCGGCGAGGCGCGGCGCGAATACGGGCTCGAGTTGCTGGACAAGCCCGGGCGCGGCGAATACGACGCGCTGGTGCTGGCCGTGGCGCACCGCGAGTTCGCGGAGCTGGGCGGCGCCGGCCTGCGGGCTTTCGGCAAGCCGGGGTGCGTGATCTACGACGTCAAGGCCATGCTCTCGAAGAGCGACAGCGACGCCCGTCTCTAGCGCCCGGTACCGATCGGCGGCGAAAATATCCCGTTCGGAGGGGAGAAAACCGGTCCCGCGCGGTTTGCATCCGCGATTTGTGACATGGTATATAAGGAGTTCGGAGAGTCCGCACGGATCCTCCCGGCAGAAATAACCAAGACTGGATACCAAAGGCTGGGCCCATGCGGCCGGCCTGTAACCCTCGGACCAGGATCGCGATTTCCGGTGTCTGCGACGGCATCCGCGAAGGAGCGGCCCCAGGAGTAGATGCATGCCTGTAAAGGCGGCAGACCATGGATGTTGCCCCCGTGCGCGGGTTCGCGTCGGGGGGTCTCGTGGGCGTGTTGCGGAACGGCCGGCAAGCAGGCAGGAGACCGCGTGATCGGCACGGAGCGTTGGCGCAGGTGGACTGATCGGGCGACGTTCGCGGATGTTGCGAGAGAGCCGGCCCCGAAGTCCCGGCATGCCGATCGCAGCGACGCGGATACACGCCGCGACCAGCGCCTGCGCCTGCACCGCTTCCGCCTGGCCGCGATCGGCTACTGCTTCCTGTTCTCCGTGGCCGCCTACCTCTGGCTCGGCGGCCAGCTGGATCTCGACCTCACCGGGATGGCGGCGTTCGTCGCCGCGGCGTTTGCGCTCAACGCGGTGTTCGCGGGAATGATCATCAGCGGCCGCAACCTGGCGTTGCGCGACCCGAGCATGACCACCCTGCAGACGCTTGCCGTAATCGTGATCGTGCTCGTTCTGGGCTGGCTCGGCAATACGGTCGTCGCGCAGGACACGGCGGTCATGGCGCTCGAAGTGGGGCTGCTGTTCGGCATGTTCCGTCTGGGTGCCCGGCAACTGGCCGTGCTCGCCGGGATCGCCTTCGTGGGCTTTTCCTTCATCGCCTTGATGCGCGATCCCGCGCTCCGCCTGAATCTCCACGAGACGATCGTTCGCCTGGTCATTACCGGCGGCGTACTCGCCTGGACGGCCGTGTTCGCGTCCTACGTGGGGCAGTTGCGGCGGCGCATCAGCAGCCGCAACGCGGAGTTGCGCTCCGCGCTGGCCAAACTCGAGGAACTGGCGAAGCACGATGGGTTGACCGGGATATTCAACCGCCGGGAAGTGTTCCGCCAGCTCGACGAAGCGCTGGACGAAGGGCTGCGTCTCGGGGTGCCGGTGTCGATTTCGCTGTTCGACCTGGATTCGTTCAAGACGATCAACGACCGGTTCGGGCACTCCGTGGGCGACGCCGTGTTGTGCGAGTTCGTCCATCGCGTCAAGACCATGGCGCGTTCGCTCGACGGGCTGGGCCGCGTGGCGGAAGGCGCGGGATTCGGCCGTTATGGCGGCGAGGAGTTCCTTATGGTGATGCCCATGACGCCGTTGGAAGGCGCGCGCGAGGCGGCCGAGCGGATCCGCGAAGCCGTGGCCCGGGAGCCGTTCGTCGTGGAGGGCAACGAAGTCTACGTTACCGTTTCGCAGGGCGTTGCCGAGGCGGGCCGCAGCGAGCGTGTCGAGCATCTGCTGGCGCGTGCCGACCGCGCGCTGTACGCCGCCAAGCGCGACGGCAGGAACTGCGTGCGCCTTGCCGGCGAATACGATGAGTCGGACATTGCCACGGACGAACCGTCGTTCTTCAATCTGAACGGCGGGCGCAAGCCGACGTGAGCCACGGAGCACCGTTCGGAACTTTTTCCGGCCGCTTCATCTAAAATCCTGTGGGATTCCGACTCTATTACGGTCGGGCCGGGGTAATATGGCCCGTCCCCACCGGATGATTCCCGTCGAATTCGGGCGTGTGCCGGGCATGGCATTCGATGCAATGCGGCATGCATGGTTCATCTTCATCGTACGAAAGGAGTGAAAATGAGAAATCGATATCTTCCACGGACATGGGTCTTGGCAGCCGCTGCGCTGTTTGTCACTTCCACCGCCCTGGCGGCCGCCCCGCATTCCGGGCAGGCCGCCGCCTCCGGCAGCAGCGTCAAGCCGAAGCAGGTCGTGACGCACGGCACCGTGACGGTCGAGGGGCACCGCATCCCCTACACGGCGACGGCGGGCACGATCATCCTGCGCAACAGCAAGGGCAAGCCCACGGCGAGCATGTTCTACGTGGCGTACACCAAGAATGGCGTGCGCGACGAGAACAAGCGGCCGGTGACCTTCTTCTGGAACGGCGGGCCGGGCTCCTCCACCGTGTGGCTGCACATGGGCGCGTTCGGTCCCCTGCGGGTGGTCACCAAGGACCACACGCATACGCCGCCTGCCCCCTACAAGCTGGTGAACAACGACTACAGCCTGCTCGATGCGACCGACGAGGTGTTCATCGACGCCGTCGGCACCGGCTACAGCAAGGTGATCGGCAAGGATCACGGCGGCGCCGGCACGGGCAAGGACTTCTGGGGCGTCGACCAGGATACGAAGTCCTTCGCGCAGTTCATCAACCGTTACCTGACGAAGAACCATCGCTGGAACTCGCCGAAGTACCTGTTCGGCGAAAGCTACGGCACGACCCGTGCCGCGGCGTTGTCGGCCTACCTGGAGATGCGCGACGACATGGATCCGAACGGCGTGATCCTGCTGTCCTCGATCCTGAACTTCTACACCGACAGCTTCAACGACGGCAACGACCTGCCCTACGAACTGTGGCTGCCGACCTATACGACGGTTGCGAACTACCACCACAAGCTGCCGAACCCGCCCAAGGACATGCAGGCCTACCTGAAGCAGGTCGAGGCTTTCGCCATCGGCCCGTACGCTCACGCGCTCGCCGAGGGCAATGCCCTGAGCGCCCAGGAGAAGCAGCAGATCGCCGAGAAGCTGCATGACTACACCGGTCTTCCGGTGGCCTACTTGCTGAAGGCGAACCTGCGCGTGACCGGCATGGAGTTCGAGCATGAGCTGCTCGGTGCCAGCGACGAGACGGTTGGGCGCCTGGACGCGCGCTTCAAGGGACCGTCGATGGACCCGCTCAGCCAGGTCGCGTACTACGACCCGCAGGGCGCCTCGATCAGCTCGGCTTACGTGTCCGCCTT
This sequence comes from Gammaproteobacteria bacterium, assembly GCA_046703965.1. GTDB lineage: Bacteria > Pseudomonadota > Gammaproteobacteria > JAKDMP01 > JAKDMP01 > JBAUSV01. The sequence goes on from JBJKSR010000165.1 coordinate 3,338, forward strand.
CAACGACTACGCGGACAAGGTGCTCAAGTTCCACGAGAACTTCCGCTACATCCCCGAGAGCGGGAAGGTGAACCAGGCGTGGGACTGGAAGCACAAGAATCCGCAGACGGGCCAGACCTGGCCGGGGCTGCCGAACGTGGCCGTGGACCTGTCGGAGGCGCTGAAGTACAACCCGAACCTGAAGGTACTGGTCAACGCCGGTTACTACGACCTGGCGACGCCGTTCTACGCGGCGAAGTACCAGGTCGACCATCTGGCCATCCCGCAGTCACTGCAGGGCAACGTCAGCATGGCGTATTACGAGTCGGGCCACATGGTGTATGCGCACCTCCCGAGTCTGCACAAGCTGCACGACAACGTGGCGAAGTTCATCAGCCAGACGGAATAAGCCCGCACCGACGGGTATGAACGAGCCCCCGTCCGCGCAAGCGGGCGGGGGCTTCTTTTAAGGAGCGCCGGCGTCCCGCCGGCTTTCGCGGCCGGGACGTCCGCTCCTACAGGGGATGGGGTGCCTTCGCTGAACGAAGGGCTGTAGGAGCGGCGGTCCCCGCCGCGATAACCGAAGGCACCTATGCCCGATCGCGGCTGAAGCCGCTCCTACAGATGGGGCAATCCGACTCTGAACGAAGGGGTGTAGGAGCGGCCCAGGCCCGCGATTCTTGGAGCGCCGGCATCCTGCCGGCTTTTCGCGGCCGGGTCGACCGCTCCTGCACGAGCCGGACGAAGGGGTGCAGGAGCGACGGTCCCCGTCGCGATGCGCCGTGCCGCCGGCGGCCGATCGCGGCTGAAGCCGCTCCTACGGATGGGTCAATCCGACTCTGAACGAAGGGGTGTAGGAGCGGGCCATGCCCGCGACTTGTTGGAGCGCCGGCATCCTGCCGGCTTTTCGCGGCCGGGACGTCCGCTCCTGCAGAAGATGGGGT
>JBJKSR010000166.1:0-2647 GCA_046703965.1 Gammaproteobacteria bacterium
CTCCAACATTTCGCCGCCGCCGGGATGTTACCGTCGCGTCCGTGACGGTCATGGTGACGGTTTGCGTCTCTGGACACTAGCCGCTACCCGTTGGGGGCGCCAAAACCTTCTCCTTTCGTCGCGGCGGCCGCGACGAGCCGGGGTTCGTGCTGCGCTTGTCGAGCGGCTGGGTTGCGTTCGTCAACCGCTGTCCGCACTGGGGGGTGGATCTCGACTACGGCGACGAGCGCTTCTATGACGCGGAGCTGCACCGCATCTACTGCACGACCCACGGGGCGCTCTTCGTGCCCGAGACGGGGCGCTGTGACGCCGGACCCTGCACCGGCGCGGGGCTGGAGGTGCTCACGGTGCGCGTCGAGGGTGACCTCGCCCAGATCACGATCCCCGGCGTCTTGCTGGACCCGGGGTAGCGCTGGCTCGGGTCGTCGTGCCCGTCGTGCGGCGGTCGACCGGTAGGAGCGGGCGGCGTGAGGTGGGCGGGTTCACGAACGCCTTGCCCCGGGGTACCCTCCGCGACCCATGAGCCAATCAGATCAGGGTGGACAGGGTGGAGCGATCCCTCCCGGCTTCGGCAGCTCGGCGACCGACCCGGCGGCGGCCGGAGGTGTTCCGGTTGGTGACGGGGCGCCCGGGGGTGCAGGGGCGCCGGGGGGTGCAGGGGCGCCGGGGGCGATGCCGCCCTTTGGGGCTCCGGCGGCGGGTGGTTCCCCTCCCGGCTTTGCCGTGCCTCTGGGACCTGGCGCGGCACCCGCCGGTCTCCCGCCGGGTCCGGTGGTGGCGGCTCCTGCCGGCGGGAGCCCGGTGGCATATCCCCCCGAGGACGTGGAGCAGGGCAAGATGTGGGCGCTGCTCGGCTACCTCATCTCTCCGCTTTGGATCATCCCGATCGTCCAGCGGGACAACGCGTTCGCCGTCTATCACGCGAAGCAGGCGCTCGCGCTGCTCATCGCGGTCGTCATCGCTACCATTCCGATCAGCGTGATCGGCACGGTGACCTGTGGTGTCGGATTCATCCTCTACCTGCCCCTCTGCTACCCGTGGATCATGGCCATCGTTTACGCCGCCCAGGGCGAGTACCGGCCGATGCCGTGGTTCGGCTTCATCGCCGAGCAGTATCTGCAGAGCATCCAGGCCGACAAGCGCCCCGCCGGCGGCCCGCGGTGAATCGCGAGCCGCCTGGAGCTACCGTCGTGCGGGGCGATCAGGCGGACAGCTTGTGTACCGCGACCTGTTCCCGCGGCGCGGGGTAGGCCGCGTCTGCGCCTACGTTCCGGATCACCTGGTTGGCCGCGAAGTAGACGGCCCAGTAGTGCTCGGTGTGGCAGTAGGGGCGGACTGCTAGCACCGGACCGGACAGGGTGAAGCGCAGCACCTCGACGTCGGGAGCCGGCTTCGCCATGACGTTCGGGATCTCCGCGAGCTTCTCCTTCAGGCGTCGGATGGCGTCTCGCGGATCCACGGCGACGTCGATTTGGGCCTCGAGATCCACCCGGCGATAGGGGTTCGCCGAGAAGTTCTGGATCGTGTCGCCCAGGATCTTGTTGTTGCCGACGTAGGTTTCCACGTTGTCGGGAGTATCGAGGACCGTGACGAAGAGGCCGATCTCCTTGACCGTGCCGGTGACGCCGCCAACGGTGACGAAATCCCCCACCTTGATGGGTCGCAGCACGATCAGGAAGACGCCTCCGGCGAAGTTGGCGAGGAGCCCGCTCCAGGCCATGCCGATGGCCACGCCGGCGGCGGCGAAGAGCGCCGCGAACGTGGTGGTCTGGATGCCGAAGTAGCCCAGAATTGCGACCACGAGCGCGATGTTCAACAGCACCGCGAGGATGTTGCTGAGGTAGCGCTGCACGGTTGCGTCGATGTGGCGAGCCGTCAGGGCGCGTCGCATCAGCGAAACCGCGAAGGCGACGAGCCATCGTCCGAGGATGTACGCGACGATCGCGAACAGGAGCTTCAGACCGATGTCGATCCCTCTCGTCTGCAGGGTCGTGACGAGCGATTCCGTGTTCATCTCCACTACCTCCGGGCCGGAGCCTATCAGACGCCAGTGACGGCAAGACTCGTTTCGCTTGCGCCCGCCCCGCCGGTTCGCCCCGCCGTCGTAGGTTGGCACGCCCGAAGGGATTCGAACCCCTGACCCGCGGCTTAGAAGGCCGCCGCTCTATCCAACTGAGCTACGGGCGCGTGTCCCGGTAACACCGCTCCAGCCGAGGCCGTGGAGACGACTCGGTGCGCGATCCGGTGGTCGGCCGCGCTGGCGCGCGACGGCCGCCAGCGTAGCGCAGCGTTCACGGGGCGGGGAGCGGGGAATCGCGCGGACAATGCGCTCATACGAGCAGCCGCTCGGGCAGCGTGGGCAGGCTCCACCGTGCCGCACCGCGAGCGGAGAAGCGGTGCCTGCCGTCCTGGTGCCGCCCCGAAAGCCCTCGACCCGTGCGTCATCGCGGCCGTATCATTCCGGGCATGGCGGCGTTGACGAGCAGGGTGGTCCTGGCAGCGGTCTTCTGCTTTGCAGCGAGCAGCTGCGGCCACTCGAGCGTGCACTCGGTGGGGCATTCGAAGTACCCGCCCCCCCCGTTGGCTGTCGATTATAAACAACTACTCCCCAACGAGAACAAGAACAAATTTTAGTTTTACGTCTAAT
>JBJKSR010000167.1:0-6548 GCA_046703965.1 Gammaproteobacteria bacterium
CCGATACGGCCGCCGAGAAGCCGTCCCGTGGCGAAATCATCGCCATCGGCAACGGCAAGATCCTCGAGAACGGCGAAGTGCGCAAGCTTGACGTCAAGAAAGGCGACAAGGTGCTCTTCGGCAAGTATTCGGGCAACGAAGTCAAGATCGACGGCGAAGACTTCCTCGTAATGCGCGAGGACGACATCATGGCCGTCATCGAAGGCTGACACACGCTTAAAGGAGAATTTTTCCATGGCAGCTAAAGAAGTACGTTTTTCGGAGGATGCGCGCCAGCGGATGTTCCATGGCGTGAACGTCCTCGCCAACGCAGTCAAGGTAACGTTGGGCCCGAAGGGCCGCAACGTCGTGCTCGAGAAGAGCTTCGGCGCCCCGACCGTGACCAAGGACGGCGTGTCCGTGGCCAAGGAGATCGAACTCAAGGACAAGTTCGAGAACATGGGCGCACAGATGGTGAAGGAAGTCTCCTCGCAGACCTCCGACGTCGCCGGTGACGGCACCACCACCGCCACCGTGCTCGCCCAGGCCATCCTGCGCGAGGGCCTGAAGTCGGTCACCGCCGGCATGAACCCGATGGACCTCAAGCGCGGCATCGACATGGGCGTGCTCGCGGCGACGGACGAGCTCGCCAAGCTCTCCAAGCCCTGCGACACGGACAAGTGGATTTCGCAGGTCGGCGCGATCTCGGCCAACTCCGACACCTCGATCGGCGACATCATCGCCGACGCGATGAAGAAGGTCGGCAAGGAAGGCGTGATCACCGTCGAGGACGGCTCCGGTCTGGACAACGAGCTGGAGGTCGTGGAAGGCATGCAGTTCGACCGCGGCTACCTCTCGCCCTACTTCATCAACAACCAGCAGACGATGTCGGCGGAACTCGAGAACCCCTACATCCTGATCTGCGACAAGAAGATTTCCAACATCCGCGAGCTCCTGCCGATCCTGGAATCGGTGGCCAAGGCGGGGCGCCCGCTGCTGCTGATCGCCGAGGACGTGGAAGGCGAGGCGCTGGCGACGCTGGTGGTGAACAACCTGCGCGGCATCGTCAAGGTCGCGGCCGTCAAGGCCCCGGGTTTCGGCGACCGCCGCAAGGCCATGCTGCAGGACATCGCGGTACTGACCAACGGCCAGGTGATCTCCGAGGAGATCGGCCTGCAGCTCGAGAAGGCCAGCCTCGACGACCTGGGCCAGGCCAAGAAGGTCCAGGTCAAGAAGGATGACACCACGATCATCGACGGCGCGGGCAAGGCCAGCGACATCGAGGCGCGCGTGAAGCAGATCCGCAAGCAGGTCGAGGAGACCTCCTCGGACTACGACAAGGAGAAGCTCCAGGAGCGCGTTGCGAAACTCGCCGGTGGCGTGGCCGTGATCAAGGTCGGGGCCGCGACCGAGGTCGAGATGAAGGAGAAGAAGGCCCGCGTCGAGGATGCCCTGCACGCCACGCGTGCGGCGGTCGAGGAAGGCATCGTGCCGGGCGGCGGCGTCGCCCTGGTGCGGGTGCTGGACAAGATCAAGAGCCTCAAGGGCGGCAACCACGAGCAGGACCAGGGCATCGCCATCGTGCGCCGCGCGATGGAGGAGCCGCTGCGCCAGATCGTCACCAACTCCGGCGCCGAGGCCTCGGTGGTCATCGCCAAGGTCCGCGAGGGCAAGGACAACTTCGGTTACAACGCCCAGACCGGCGAGTTCGGCGACATGATCGAGATGGGCATCCTGGACCCGACCAAGGTCACCCGCTCGGCACTGCAGAACGCCGCTTCCGTGGCAAGCCTGCTGCTGACGGCGGAAGCCATGGTCGCGGAGCTGCCCAAGGAAGACAAGGCGCCCGAAGCCGGCGGCGGCGACATGGGCGGCATGGGCGGCATGGGCGGCATGGGCGGCATGGGCTTCTGAAGTCCGCCCCCAAAGCCGGGAAAATCGAAGCCCCGCCTCGCGCGGGGCTTCTTTTTGCATGGGTCCGGCCGCCGGCGGCGCCCCGGCCTCCACCGGGAATCCAGGGTAACGAGGGCCCTCCGGGCGTGCGACGGCCACGGCGATGTCCACGGCCGTCTGGAGCAAAAACCGCGCCGTTTCGGGGTTTCCCGGCGCCCTCGCAACCCGCGCTTCCCCCTCGCGGCACATTCGGGGTATATTTGGATTGTCCCATCATGCCGGAAGGCAGGGGGAGACATGAAAGGCAAGCTATTCGGCTTGATCCTGCTCTCGCTGGGTCTCGGCGGCTGCTACCTCTCGGTGGGCGATGCCTTGGGGCCCCACGTGGGTCGCGCGCGGGCCGAAAAGGCCCCGATCCTGATCTATGCCATGGGCGTTCCGGGCGAGATCTCCGTGCCCGGCAGCGTGGATACCGCAGTGCCGGTCTACGTGCAATTCCTGGTCACCGACAAGCGGCCCATCCAGCAGCTCCGCTTTTCGTTGCTCGCCTACTCGCGGCGCGGCGATCCCGTCCGCGACCACCGGGGCGACCAGTTGCAGATGATCCTGATCGGACCCGGGACATTCGATCCGAACAAGCTCTACGAGGTCAATTCGTTCAATTCCCGGCCCGCCGGCTTTCCGGGCGGCATCGTGGACTGCGTCGAACTGCGCAACCTGACCGTCACCTATGCCAACGGCGAAAAGAAAACCTACTCCCGCCCGCAACTCAATATCGCACTGATGCCCCAGATACGCCGCGGATGCATCGACAAGGGGTTTGCCGTCGACAGCCGGTACATCACCAGCAGGGACTGAGCGGGCGGCGGCACTTGATTCAGGGCCGCGCGAGCGTTACGGTAACCGTATGAGCCGGGGGTGCTCCGCGCGGCGGGGCTGAGACATACCCTTAGCACCTGATCCAGTTAACGCTGGCGGAGGGAAGGCACAGCACCCCGTCCTGTGACCGTGCCCCCGCCATGGAGGCAACATGAGCGCACTCGCAGAAGACGTCCGGACACGCACCCACAAGCTTTCGGCAGAGGTCACACGCCCGTGGCCCGGCTCCCGGCGCATTTACGTCCGGGGCTCGCGGCCCGACCTCAAGGTCGCCATGCGCGAGGTGCTGTGCACACCCACGCACGATCATGCCGGCGGCGTCGAGGACAATCCGCCGATCCCGCTTTACGACACCTCGGGCCCGTATACCGACCCCGAGGCCGACATCGACCTCACCCGCGGGCTGCCGGCCCTGCGCGGGCGCTGGATCGAGGAGCGCGGCGACACGGAGACACTGCCCGGACCCTCGTCGGAATACGACCGCAGCCGGCTCGAGGATCCCGACCTGCGCCATTACCGCTTTGCCCACATCCGCTCCCCGCAGCGCGCCAAGGCCGGAGCCAACGTGACGCAGATGCACTATGCCCGGCGCGGCATCGTGACGCCGGAGATGGAGTACGTCGCGATCCGCGAGAACTGCCGCCTGCAGGAACTGCGCGCCGACCCGCGCTACGAAACCCTGCTTCGCCAACATGCCGGCCAGTCCTTCGGCGCCGCGATTCCGGCGGAAATCACGCCGGAGTTCGTGCGCGACGAGGTTGCCCGCGGGCGCGCGATCATCCCCGCCAACATCAATCATCCGGAACTCGAGCCGATGGCCATCGGGCGCAACCTCCGGGTCAAGATCAACACGAACATCGGCAACTCCGCGGTGACCTCCTCGATCGCCGAGGAAGTCGAGAAGCTCGCCTGGTCCGTGCGCCTCGGCGGCGATACGCTGATGGACCTCTCGACGGGCAAGAACATCCACGAGTCCCGCGAGTGGATCGTGCGCAACTCACCGGTGCCGATCGGCACCGTGCCGATCTACCAGGCCCTGGAAAAGGTGGACGGCAAGGCCGAGGAGCTGACCTGGGAGCTGTATCGCGACACCCTGATCGAGCAGGCCGAACAGGGCGTGGACTATTTCACCATCCATGCCGGGGTGCTGCTCCGCTACGTCCCGCTGACCGCGAACCGCGTGACCGGGATCGTCTCGCGCGGCGGCTCGATCATGGCCAAGTGGTGTCTCGCCCACCACGAGGAAAGCTTCCTCTACACGCATTTCGAGGAAATCTGCGAGATCATGAAAGCCTACGACGTCTCGTTCTCGCTCGGAGACGGCCTGCGTCCCGGCTGCATTGCGGATGCCAACGACGACGCCCAGTTTGCGGAGCTGAGGACGCTGGGCGAACTCACGAAAACGGCCTGGGAGCACGACTGCCAGGTCATGATCGAGGGCCCCGGACACGTCCCGCTGCAAATGGTCAAGGAGAACGTCGACCGCGAGCTGGCCGACTGCTACGAGGCGCCGTTCTACACTCTCGGCCCGCTGGCCACCGACGTGGCGCCCGCCTATGATCACATCACCAGTGCCCTGGGGGCGGCCAACATCGGCTGGTACGGCACGGCGATGCTGTGCTACGTGACCCCCAAGGAGCACCTGGGACTGCCCGACCGGGAGGACGTGCGCGACGGCGTGATCACCTACAAGATCGCAGCCCATTCGGCCGACCTCGCCAAGGGTTTCCCGGGCGCCCAGCTCCGTGACAACGCCCTCAGCAAGGCTCGCTTCGAGTTCCGGTGGGAAGACCAGTTCAACCTTGCCCTGGACCCCGAGCGGGCCCGGGAATTCCACGACGAGACGCTGCCCAAGGAGGCCCACAAGACGGCGCATTTCTGCTCCATGTGCGGACCCAACTTCTGTTCCATGAAAATCACGCAGGATGTACGGGACTACGCAGCGGAGCACGGTTTGGGAACAGAGGCGGCACTGGAAGAGGGAATGGCGGAAAAAGCCCGGGAATTCCGTGAAAAAGGCGAAATTTACCGGGAAATTTGATCCCAAGCATGTTTTACACCTTGCGCATCCCGCAGCAGCGTCTACAATTGACTTAGGGAGTGTGGGCCTCGGAGTTCCGCCATGCTGATCCTCACGCGTCGCGTGAACGAAGCCGTTATGATTGGGGAAGGCATCACGATCACCGTTCTCGGGGTCAAGGGTGGGCAGGTGCGCCTTGGCATCAACGCCCCCCGTGATGTCGCCGTTCATCGCGAAGAGATATACCAGCGCATAGACCACGACAAGCAGGCCGCCGAGCCTGCGGCCCCTCGGAATTCGGAACCATCCGAATCCGAGTAGTCCGTCTCCGGTGATCCTTGTGCTGCGGGCGGCGTTCCGGCCGCCGGCCTTCCGGCGCCCGGAAGGCTGTGTTATTCTGCGCGCCCTGCCATAGCGCGGGAGCCCGGCCCGAGTTGGACGGGAATATGAGAAAATCCTCGACAACGGAGAGGTGGCCGAGTGGTCGAAGGCGCTCCCCTGCTAAGGGAGTAAGGGCCTAAAAGCCCTTCGAGGGTTCGAATCCCTCCCTCTCCGCCAGATACGAAAGAAGGGCCGCAGTGCCCTTTTTTCGTATCTGCCGTGATGTAGGCCGGATTCGGACCCTCGAAAGAGACAAGCCAGGGTTCGAAAAATCGGCAGGATTGCCGATTTTGACGCGCGAAACGCGCCCGAAGGGTGAGCGCCACGGATGGCGCGAATCAATCCCTCCCTCTCCGCCAGTCAGTCTGAGGCTGTCTCCAGCCTCCCCTTTCTAGACCCCAAACCCCGCGAAATCGCGCCTTTCCGCGGGACGCCCTTCGGATCTGCCTGCGATTCTCGATAGATCCCGGACGAATCCGGTCCAATTTCTCTCATTAGATCAACCCATGTCCACTTTTCCGGCCTAGGGGCAGCAGCTCGCCCGCTGCGCTGTAACCAATATCCGAACCGAAGCCTAGGAACCGCCCCGGGAACACCGGGGCTCCAAAGTGCCCCCGGAGTAGCCCCCCGTCGTACGGCGCCTGGAGGGCCTTCCAGCCCTCGTGGCGTTCACTCTCGATATAACCGGGACAGGCCTCTCGCTGGGCATCCAGGGACTTGAAGGACTGCTCAAAGCCCTCCCCCGAGGATTTGCGGGTATAGACCGCGCACCGGCGCGTGGCGGACAGTCCAGCTGACGTTCCCTCACTTTTCGCCGACTGAACCGCCCCGGGTTTTGAGGAGGCTCCAACACCTGAGAGAATGGAGCTATGAACAAGTCAAACAAGTTTTCCCCTGAAGTCCGTGAGCGTGCGGTCCGGCTGGTACAGGAGCACCGTGGCGAGTATCCGTCGCTGTGGACGACTGTAGAGTCGATCGGCCGCCAGTTTGGCTGTGTGCCTCAGTCGGTGCTGGACTGGGTCAAGCGCGCTGAGGTCGATGCGTGTAAACGGCCTGGGGCGACTACGGCCAAGGCCCAGCGCATGAAGGAGCTGGAGCGCGAGAACAAGGAATTACGACGTGCCAATGAGATTCTTCGAACGGCCAGCGCTTTTTTCGCGCAAGCGGAGCTCGACCGCAAACTGAAGTCGTAAATGCCTACATCGATAAGCACCGGGGTGCCTACGGGGTCGAGCCGATCTGCACAGTCTTGGAGGTTGCCCCGTCAGCCTACCGCCGCCATGCGGCCCGTCAGCGCAATCCGCAACTGCGTAGTGATCGGGCCAAGCGCGATGAGGTACTGATGCCGGAGATCGAGCGTGTCTGGCAGGCCAACATGCAAGTCTATGGCGCTGAC
>JBJKSR010000168.1:0-2815 GCA_046703965.1 Gammaproteobacteria bacterium
AGCAGGGGGAAGGTATGCGCGCCGCACGTGCTGCCCATCAGCAGCGAGTCGCATTGCGTGTAGTTGCGGGCGTTGGCCGCCCCCTTGGCGATGTCCACCAGCCCGCGGTAGGAGTTCTGCCCGCGGCCGGCCGAAATCCCCTTGGAGATGATCGAGCTGCGCGTGTTCTTGCCGATGTGGATCATCTTGGTGCCCGTGTCGGCCTGCTGGTAGTTGTTCGTTACCGCGACCGAATAGAACTCGCCCACCGAGTTCTCGCCGCGCAGCACGCAGCTCGGGTACTTCATGGTGATCGCCGAGCCGGTCTCGACCTGGGTCCAGGAGATGTGGGAGTTGTCCCCGCGGCACTCCCCGCGCTTGGTGACGAAATTGTAGATGCCGCCCCTGCCTTCCTCGTCGCCCGGATACCAGTTCTGCACGGTGGAATACTTGATTTCGGCGTCCTTCAGCGCGACCAGTTCGACCACCGCGGCGTGCAACTGGTTCTCGTCGCGCATGGGGGCGGTGCAGCCCTCGAGATAGCTCACGTAGGCGCCTTCGTCGGCGATGATCAGGGTGCGTTCGAACTGGCCCGTCTTCGCGGCGTTGATGCGGAAGTAAGTGGACAGCTCCATCGGGCAACGCACGCCCGTCGGGTCGTAGACGACGGAGCCGTCGGTGAACACCGCCGAATTGAGGCTGGCGTAAAAGTTGTCGCCCGGCGGCACCACGGAACCCAGGTACTTGCGCACCAGTTCGGGATGCTCGCGGATCGCCTCGGAGATCGGGCAGAAGATCACGCCAGCCTCGGCGAGTTTCTCCTTGAACGTGGTGGCCACGGAAACGCTGTCGAACACCGCATCCACCGCCACGCCGGCAAGCGCCGCGCGTTCGTGGAGGGGGATGCCGAGTTTCTCGTAGGTCTCGAGCAGCTTCGGGTCCACCTCGTCGAGGCTCTTCGGCGCCTTCTTGTCCTTCGCGCCGGGCGCGGAGTAATAGGAGATCGCCTGGAAATCGATAGGCGGGTAATGGACGTGGGCCCAGGTCGGCTCCGGTTTTTCGCACCACCGCCGGTAAGCTTCCAGGCGCCATTCGCACATCCATTCCGGCTCGTCCTTGCGCCTGGAAATGAGCCGGATGACATCCTCGTCCAGTCCCGGCGGCACCGTGTCGGACTCGATGTCCGTGTAGAAGCCGTGCTGATAACGCTGTTCGATGAAGTCGGAGACTTCGGGCTCACGCGTTGCCATGTGAGTGCTCCAGGTCGGTGTTGGATTTGAGCGATGTCCGGCGCCGCATCGCGAGCTGCGGGCTGATGGGATCGCCGATCAGATCTTCCAGCGTAATCTCCGCGAGGGCGCGGCGCACCGCCACCGAAAGATGTTGCCACTGGGAACTGAGCTGGCAGGTGGTTTCCAGCTCGCACAGGCCGGTCGCCAGCGTGCATTCCGTCACTGCCAGCGGTCCCTCGATGGCCTCGATGACGTCCACGGCGCTGATGTCGCCCGGCAAGCGGGCGAGACTGTACCCGCCATGCGCCCCGCGGCGCGAGACGACGAGCCGGGCGTGCGCCAGCGTCTTGAGGAGCTTGCTGACCGTGGGCGGGCTGATGCCCGTCTCCTCGGCAAGATCCGCCGCCGTGCGGTGCACGTGGGGTTGCTCGGCCATGGTGGCCAGCATCAGTGCGGCGTAATCCGCCAGTTTGCTCATCCGCAGCATGTGCATGCTCCGCCCGGTTCGATAGAGGACTATTTTAGTCCTCTTACGGTCCGTGGACAAGACGGGCCCCTTATAATTCCGGTCATGAACCCTGTATTGTCCCTCAGGTCATGACGGTCCGTAAGCGCTTCGACAGTTTTCGCGACTTCTACCCCTTCTACCTCGGCGAGCACGGCCGTCGTGCGACCCGCCGCTTGCACGTTTTCGGCTCGTTTTGCGTGGTCGGCCTGGTGGTGGCTGCGCCGGTGACGCGATTGTGGTGGCTGTTCGCCCTGACGCCGGTGGCCGGCTACGGCTTTGCGTGGATCGCGCATTTCTTCGTAGAGAAGAACCGTCCGGCCACCTTCACGCATCCGTTCTACAGCCTGGCGGGCGACTGGGTCATGTTCGTGCAGGCGCTCAGCGGGCGTTTGCGCTGGTGAACGCCTTCGATCATTGGCGCTGGCGCCGCCGTCTGCACCGGCTCGCCCTCGATACCTGCCGCGATTTCGTATTGCCGGACGGCGTGGACGGGTACGTCCACATCGAATACGCACTGCTCAGGCCCGAGGGAATCCACGTGATCGACCTCCTGGAAGGGGCCGGGCGGCTGATCGCCGGGGACCGGTTGCCCGAGTGGTCGCTGACCGGCAAGCGCCGGCGCTTCACCTTTCCCAATCCGCTGCGCCTGCTGGAACGCAAGCTGACCGCCGTTCGGCTCCTGGCCGGGGGCGCTCCGGTCGCCGGTCACGTGGTCCTCGCCGATGGCCTGGTGGTTCCCCGCGCACAACCGGAGCAGGTCGTTTCCATGGCGGTGCTTGGGAAGCGTCTGCCGCATCCGGCGAGCGACGCCGCGGTCGCGCCGGCGACGGCGGAGGCCTGGTCGCGAATCAAGACGGCCGCCGCGCACCCGGCGCGATAAACGGGTTCACCGGTTCCGGGGTGCCGGAACCGGCCCGATCGCCGTAAGCAAGGGGGCCGGGAAGCCGGGGCGTCAGCGTGTCCCGTGCGCAGCGACCACTTCGGCGACGCAGGCGGTCAGGCGCTTGCCGGTCGCAATGTGCAGGAACTCGTTCGGCCCATGGGCATTGGCGTGCGGGCCGAGCAAGCCGGTCACGAGGAACTGCGCCTCCGGGAA
>JBJKSR010000169.1:0-5876 GCA_046703965.1 Gammaproteobacteria bacterium
ACCCGGGACCCGGACGGCGGGACTCGATCTCGCGGAGACATTATTCCGTCTCGTCCGCCCCTTCGTCGTCGTCCTCGTCGGCGGCCAGCCGGGCGATGCCGACCAGGCGATCGCCGTCCCCGAGGCGGATCAGGCGCACGCCCTGCGTATTGCGTCCCAGCATGGAAACCTCGGAGACCGCGGTACGCACCAGGGTGCCGCCCGCGCTGATCAGCATGATGTCGTCGGTTTCCGCCACCGACAGGGCGCCCACCGCGTTGCCGTTGCGCTCGCTCACGCGGATGCCGATTACGCCGCTGCCGCCGCGGTGCTGGACGGGAAATTCGTCCGCCGCCGTGCGCTTGCCGTAGCCGTTCTCGGAGGCGAAGAGGATGTCGCCGTCCGCCGCGCGCAGCAGCGCGATCAGGACATGGTCGCCTTCCAGGCGTTTGCCGCGCACGCCGGCGGCGGTGCGGCCCATGGGTCGCACGTCGTTCTCGGAGAAGCGGATCGCGCGGCCGGTGCTCGACACCAGGATCAGGTCCTGCTCGCCGTCGGTGAGCACGGCGCCCATCAGGGCGTCGCCCTCGTGAAGACCGAGCGCAATGATGCCGTTGGCGCGCGGCCGCGAGAAGGCCTCCAGCGAGGTCTTCTTCACGGTGCCCTGGCGCGTGGCCATGAACACGAAATGGTCGGCACTGAACTCGCGCACCGGCAGCAGGGCCGTAATGCGCTCGTCCTCTTCCATCGCCGGCAGGAGGTTGACGATGGGCCGCCCGCGCGAGCCGCGGCTCGCCTGCGGCAGCTTGTAGACCTTCAGCCAGTAGAGCTTGCCGGTATTGGAAAAGCACAGCAGCCAGTCGTGCGTGCGGGCGGTGAAGAGCTGCTCGACGAAGTCCTCGTCCCTGACCGCCGCGGCCTGCTTGCCGCGCCCGCCCCGGCGCTGCGCCTGGTAGATATCGGGCAACTGGTACTTGACGTAACCGCGGTGCGAGAAGGTCACCACGACTTCCTCGTCGGCGATCAGGTCCTCGTCCTCGAGATCGACGGCCTGGTCGGAGATCTCCGTGCGCCGCGGGTCCGCGTACTGCTCGCGCAGATCCTCCAGCTCCTTGCGGATCACGGCGCGCAGGCGCTCCGGGTCGGAGAGGATCTCGCGCAGGTCGACGATGGTGTCGATCAGCGACTGGTACTCGGAGACGACCTTTTCCTGTTCCAGGCCGGTGAGGCGGTGCAGGCGCAGGTCGAGGATGGCCTGGGCCTGGGCCGGCGACAGGCGGTAGGCCCCGTCGTGCAGGCCCGATTCCTTCGGCGCGTCGGCCGGCCGCGTGAGCCCGGCGTCGGTGCGCTCCAGCAGGCCCACCACGGCGCCCGGCTCCCAGTCGCGGCCAAGCAGCCCGTCCTTGGCTTCCTGCGGAGTCTTGGCCGCCCGGATCAGGGCGATCACCGGATCCAGGTTGGCCAATGCGACCGCCAGGCCCTCCAATACGTGCGCGCGCTTGCGCGCCTGGCCCAGCTCGTAGACGGTGCGCCGCGTCACCACCTCGCGGCGATGGCGCAGGAACGCCTCGAGCATGGACTTCAGATCCAGCAGCTGCGGCTGGCCGTCGCACAGCGCCACCATGTTGATGCCGAACACCGTCTGCATCTGGGTGTGCTGGTAAAGGTTGTTGAGCACCACGTCGGGGACCGCGTCGCGCTTGATCTCGACGACGACGCGCAGGCCGTCCTTGTCCGACTCGTCGCGCAACTCGGCGATGCCCTCGAGCTTCTTCTCCTTGACCAGCTCCGCGATCTTCTCGATCAGCCGCGCCTTGTTAACCTGGTACGGCAGCTCGTTGACCACGATCGCCGCCCGCCCGCTCTTGACCTTTTCCTCGATATGCGCCCGCGCGCGCAGGAAAATGCGCCCGCGGCCGGTCCGGTAAGCCTCGAGGATGCCGCGCCGCCCGGAGAGAATGCCCGCCGTCGGAAAGTCCGGTCCCGGCAGGTGCTCCATCAGGCCGTCGATGCCGATGTCCGGATCGTCCAGCAACGCCAGCGTCGCATTGACCGTCTCGCCCAGGTTGTGCGGCGGGATGTTGGTCGCCATGCCCACGGCGATACCCGCCGCGCCGTTCACCAGGAGGTTCGGCACCCGGGTCGGCAACACGGCCGGCTCGGTCTCGGAACCGTCGTAGTTGGGCTGAAAATCGACGGTGTCCTTGTCGATGTCGCTCAGCAGCTCGTGCGCCAGCCTCGCCATGCGCACCTCGGTGTAACGCATGGCGGCCGGCGCGTCGCCGTCCACCGAGCCGAAGTTGCCCTGCCCGTCCACCAGAAGATGCCGCATCGAGAAGGGCTGGGCCATGCGCACGATCGTGTCGTACACGGCGGAGTCGCCGTGGGGGTGGTATTTGCCGATCACGTCGCCCACCACGCGGGCCGACTTCTTGTACGGCTTGTTCCACTCGTTGCCGAGCTGCTTCATGGCGTAGAGGACCCGGCGGTGCACCGGCTTGAGGCCGTCGCGCACGTCCGGCAGCGCGCGGCCCACGATCACGCTCATGGCGTAATCGAGGTAGGAGCGCTGCATCTCCTCTTCGAGCGTGATGTGCGTGAGTTCTTTTGCGAATTCTGCCATGGGCAACTCTTTGATTTGCGCGGAAAATTAACCTAATTATTTTATCATGCCGGCCTCTTCGGGACCGCCCGGAAGTTCGCCGCGCGCCGGGGCCGCCAGCCCGCGTTCGGTGACCAGGACGTCCACCCATTGCGCCGGGGTGATGTCGAAGGCCGGATTGGCAATCGCGATGCCCGCAGGCGGCGCCGGAGCCCGCGTGGCGCCCCACACTTCGTCGCCCGCGCGCTCCTCGATCACCACCTCGCCGCCGCGGGCCAGTTCGAGGTCCACCGTCGAGAACGGCGCCACCACCATCACGCGCCCGCCGCCCTGCCGGGTCAGCGCCGCCAGCGGCGCCGTGCCGACCTTGTTTACGACATCGCCGTTGGCGGCGACCCGGTCCGCGCCCACGATCAGCCAGTCGATGCCGCCGGCCGCGGCGAGCCCGCCGGCCGCGGACTCGGTCATGAGAGTCGCCGGGACCCCCGCTTCCTCCAGTTCCCAGGCCGTGAGCCGCGCCCCCTGCAGCCACGGGCGGGTTTCGGTAAAGCGCACCTCGCGCAGCTTCCCGGCCCGCCACGCGCTCACGATCACCCCCAGGGCCGTTCCCACGCCCCCTGTCGCCAGCGGCCCGGTATTGCAATGCGTCAACACCCGCGACGCCGGTCCGAGCTGCGAATCACCCAACCGGGCGAGCGTCCGGTTGGTCTGCACGTCTTCGTCGTGCAGGGCCTCGGCGGCGGCCGCCACGTCATGGAATCCCGCGCCGCTCTCGATCAGCGGGCGCAGCCTGGCGAGAGCCCAGGCCAGGTTGACCGCCGTCGGCCGCGCCGCGGCCAGTCCGGCCAGCGCCTGGTTCACTGCAGTACTGCGGGGCGGCTCGGGCAGGGCCTCGTGCTCGCGCACCGCAAGCGCCGCACCGTAGGCCGCCGCGATGCCGATGGCGGGCGCGCCGCGCACCACCATGTCCCGGATGGCGGCCGCGACGTCGCCCGCAGTGGTGCACTCGACGTAGTCCATGCGGGCCGGCAGCGCGCGCTGATCGAGCAGCCTGAGGCAGCGGCGGTCCCACCGGATGGCGGGCGAACGCGGTGTCGAATCGGGATCAATCGCCATGAAGCGCGGCAGCCGGGAAAATGCAGTTCTAAATTATACTTAGCGTATGCAGGCCGAATTGCTCATCAAGGCGCGCTGGCTCGCGCCGGTCGATCCGCCCGAACTGCTGCCCGATCACGCGCTCGCCGTGGCCGACGGGCGGATTGCCGCGGTGCTTCCGGCGGCCGAAGCCGACCGCAGCATCGAGGCGCGGGATATCGTCGAGCTGCCCTCGCATCTCCTCGTGCCCGGCCTGGTCAACGCCCATACCCATGCCGCCATGACGCTGCTGCGCGGCTACGCCGACGATCTGCCGCTCGATGTCTGGCTCCAGGAACACATCTGGCCGGCCGAGACGCGCTGGGTCAACGCCGATTACGTGCGCGACGGCACGCTGGCCGCGTGCGCCGAAATGCTGGCCGGGGGCACCACGACCTTCGCCGACATGTATTTCTTCCCCGGCGCCGCCGTCGATGCCGCGCTCGAACTCGGGCAACGCATCGTCTCCGGCATCATCGTAATCGGCTTCCCGAGCAGCTATGCGGCCGACGCCCAGCAGTATCTCGACAAGGGCCTGGCGCTCAACGACCGCTATCGTGCGCACCCGCTCGTTTCCTTCATGTTCGCCCCGCACGCGCCGTATACGGTGGACGAAGCGACGCTCAGGAAGATCGCGAGCTACGTCGGCGAAATCGGCCTGCCGCTGCAGATTCATCTCCACGAGACCGTTCAGGAAGTGCGCGACAGCCTGGCTCAGCACGGCGCCCGCCCCCTGGACCGGCTCGACGACTTCGGCTTGCTCGGCCCCGCGTTCTCCGCCGTGCATATGACGCAGGTCGAGGACGGCGACATCGAGACCCTGGCCCGCTACCAGGCGAACGTGATCCATTGCCCCGAATCCAACCTCAAGCTCGCGAGCGGCTTCTGCCCCGTCAAGCGCCTGCAGGACGCCGGCGTCAACGTGGCGCTGGGCACCGACGGCGCAGCCAGCAACAACGACCTCGACCTGATCGGCGAGATGCGCAGCGCGGCCTTGCTCGCCAAGGGCGTCGCCGGCGACCCCACCGCCCTGGGCGCCGCCGCTACGCTGCGCGCCGCCACGCTGGGCGGAGCACGCGCGCTGGGGCTCGGCGACCAGATCGGCAGCCTTGGCCCGGGCAAGTGGGCCGATCTGGCGGCGGTCGACATGAACGCCATGCATCTGCGGCCCCTGCACGACCCCCTATCGCAACTCGTCTATGCCTGCACTGCGAAAGACGTGAGCGACGTATGGGTCGCGGGCAAGCGCCGGGTGCGCTCGGGACGGATCGAAGGCCTCGACGAAGCCGCCCTGCGCGGGCGCATCGACGACTGGGGACGACGGATCCGGGAGGACGCCCCATGATGGAAGGCAACGCCGACCCGACCGAACTCGCGCACTTCGCCGCGCTCGCCTCGCGCTGGTGGGACGCGGACGGCGAGTTCCGCACCCTCCACCACCTCAACCCGGCCCGGATGGCGTTTATCGAGCGTCACGCCGAGTTGAAGGCCGCCCGGACCGTGGACGTCGGCTGCGGGGGCGGCATCCTCAGCGAATCCCTGGCCCGGGCCGGCGCCCACACCACCGGAATCGATCTCGCCGATCCACTGCTCGAAGTGGCTCGCCTGCACGGTATCGAGTCGGGCATCCAGGTCGAATACCGGCACGTCGCCGCCGAGGCCCTGGCCGACGAAGCGCCCGGCGCCTGCGAGCTCGTCACCTGCATGGAAATGCTCGAGCACGTGCCCGACCCGGCCGCCGTTGTCGATGCCTGCGCGCGACTGCTCAAACCCGGTGGCGTCGCCTGCTTCTCCACGCTGAGCCGCACGCCGCGCGCGTGGTTGCTCGCGATCGTCGGCGGCGAATACCTGACCAACCTCATCCCGCGCGGCACCCACGACTACACCCGCTTCATCCGCCCCAGCGAACTGGACGCCTGGGCGCCGGCCGCGGGCCTGGAACTGATCGAAACCGCGGGCCTGCACTACGAACCCTGGCGCAAGGCGGCGCGACTGACCGACGACGTCTCGGTCAACTACCTCGCCGCGTACCGGAAGGGCGAATCGTGAGCCTGCGCCTGGTCCTGTTCGATCTCGACGGCACGCTCGCCGACACCGCGGCGGATATCGCCCGTGCCGCGAATCTGGCGCTGGCCGATGCCGGGCGCGACCCCTTCAGCGA
>JBJKSR010000170.1:0-6567 GCA_046703965.1 Gammaproteobacteria bacterium
CGTCCACGGCGTATTGCTCCGCCGCGCGCGGACCGATCAGGCGGCGGAACGCGGAGAAGACCATCGGCGGCATCGGCAGACCGACTTCGACCTCGTTCAAACCGAGTTTGAAATCGCCGGCCGCCGCGACGCGGTAATCGGCGAACAGCGAGAGCACCGTGCCGCCTGCCGGGCAGTGTCCGGTGATGGCCACGCCCACCGGGACCGGGCTCAACGCGAGGGTGCGAAGCACGCCGAAAAAAGTTTCCCAGAAGCTGCGCATGGCCGCTGCGTCGAGCGTCAGCAGCAGCGGGACGTCGAGCCCGGCCGAGAACATCCCCGGCCGGCCGGCGATCACCACCGCACGGGTGTCGGCCCGCGCGGCGTCGGCCAGCGCCTCGTCGAGCGCGCCCAGCAACTCGGGAGAAAGGGCATTGACGGGCGGGCGGTTCAGTGTAAGCAGGCTTACGCCCGGTGCGACGGCGTCGTGTTCGATCATTGGCAGGCCCCGGCAATGCCCGTGGCGGAAAGATTCCCAGCATAGCAAAGCACGCCCGGCACCGGTGCGTTAGCATGAAGGCAGTAGAAGCCGTGCCTGTCGCGTTTCGCGGAACAATGCCCCTATGTCCGCCGGCGCTCCCGGTTCGTTCGGCACGCAGCACCCGCCCGACCATGGAGGCCTGTCATCGCTAGGGAAAACTGGATCGTATTGAAATTCGGCGGCACGAGCGTCGCTTCGCTCGAACGCTGGAAGACAATCGCTCAGGTCATCGGCGAGCGGCGCGCGTCAGGCTATCGGGTGCTCGTGGTGTGCTCGGCGCTCTCCGGTGTGTCCAACAGTCTGGAAGCGCTGATTGCCAACATCGAGCGCGGCGACTCGGTTGACGAGGCGCTTGCAGGCCTGCGCGACCGTCACTACGCAATGTGCGACGAGATGTCGCTGCCCCACGACGTCGTCCACCCCTGGCTGGAATCGCTCGAGCAATTGGTACGGGGGATCGAGTTGATCGGGTTGCTGACCGACGAGTTGCGGGCCCGCATCATGTCTCACGGCGAACTGCTCTCGACCACCATCGGCCATGCCTGGCTGAAGAACCGGGATTTCCACGCCACCTGGCGCGATGCACGCGACCTGCTCACGCCCCTGCCGACGCCGATCGAGGCCACCCAGAGCCGGCGCTATCACTCGGCCGTGTGCAGCATCGAGCCCAACCAGGAGTTGATGGAGGATCTCGCCGAAGGCAATCCCGTGGTCATTACGCAGGGCTTTATCGCCCGCGACGAATACGGACGCACCGTGCTGCTCGGGCGCGGCGGATCCGACACCTCGGGCGCCTATTTCGCGGCGCAGCTCCGCGCCGAGCGGCTCGAGATCTGGACCGACGTACCCGGCGTGTTCACCGCCAACCCCAAGGACCGCCCGGATGCCCGCCTGCTGCGCCTGATAAGTTACGAGGAAGCGCAGGTCATGGTGGCCATGGGGGCGCGCGTGCTGCATCCGCGCTGCATCCGGCCGGTGTCGGAAGCCGGCATCCCCCTGCACATCCGCTGCACGCTCGCGCCGGACATGGAAGGGACGGTTATTTCCAACGAGGCGAATTCCGAAAAACCCCAGGTCAAGGCGCTGGCGACGCGGCACCGCCTGTACCTGATCCGGCTGTACTGCCCCGGCAACTGGCATATCGCGGGGCTGCTTTCGGAAGTCACCACCGTGTTCAAGCGCCACGGCCTGTCGATCGACCTGATCGCCAACTCCCCCCAGCACGTGACGCTGACCATGGATCCGGCCGTGACGCCGATCGGGCCGATCGAGGAGGAAAACCTGCGTCGCGACCTCGACGAATTCGGCGAACTGGACTTCAGTATGAACGCCGGCTCGGTGAGCCTCGTCGGTTCGCAGATCAATACCGTGATCGACCAGCTCGCCACCGGGCTGAGCGGCGTGTCGAGCAGCAACGTTCACATGGTCAGCCAGGCCTCCGGCCTGGACGGCCTGTCGTTCGTGATGGACCCGGGCGACGTGGACCGCGTGATGAATCCGCTACACGACTGGCTGCTCGCGGGCAAGCTCCCGGGGAAGACCTTCGGCCCGAGTTGGGAAGAACTGGCCGGCCGGTTCCCGCGACCGGGCAAAGGCTGAGCTGCACCTGCTCCCGTGAAGACGATTCGGGTGAAGGTCCGGCCCAACGCGCAGAGGAGCGAACTCGAAGCGCCCGGTGAGGACGGCGTGTGGCGGGCGCGGCTCAAATCGCCGCCGGTGGACGGCAAGGCCAACGCGGAACTGGTGGAATTGGTAGCGGCGCATTTCGGCTGCGGCAAGCGCGCGGTCGTCATCCAGGGCGGTGCTTCCGGACGTCTCAAGCGGGTGCGCATCGACGACGGCTGAGCGGTGCTCTGCTCGGCGCGCGTCATGCGCCCTGCAGAAAATCGAGCAGCCGGTCGTCGAGCCAGAAGCGCGGCAGCCCGGACCCGCTACGGCCGAGGAATCCGACGTGCCCGCCGTGGCGGGTCAGCTCCAGCGTGACGGCGGGCGACAGGTCTCCGGGTCCGGGCAGGGTGTCCTCCGGGACCAGCGGGTCGTCAACGGCGTTGATTACCAGCGTGGGCACGCCGATGTGACTGAGCCAGGGCAGGCTGCTGGCCTTCGCGTAATAGTCGTCGGCGCCCGCGAAACCGTGCAGCGGGGCCGTGATCCGGTGGTCGAAATCGCGCAGCGTACGTAGCTCGGCGGACGGCGGCAGCAGGAACGGGGCGGGCAAGCGGGCGAACTTCTCGCGCGTGAGCCGGCGCAATCCACGCAGCAGGTAGCCGCCGTAGAACGCGGCGCCGCCGCTATGCAGCGCATCGGCCGCGGGTCCCAGCCGGAAAGGGACCGAGACGGCCGCAGCAGCCGTCACGGGGACGTTCGTTCCGTTCTCGCCCAGCGACTTGAGGACCACGCTCCCGCCCATGGAATAGCCGGCCACGATGCCCGGCCCGCGGCGCCCGGCCAGCCGCCCGGCCACCAGGTCGAGGTCGCGCGTGAAGCCGGCGTGGTAGGCGGGCGGGATCCGGTTCGGAGTACCCGAGAGGCCGCGGTGATTGAGCATGCCCGCCCGATAGCCGGCGCGGTGCAGGCGTTCGAGGAGGCGCAGCACGTAGGGTGAGCCGATGTTGCCGAGGATACCCGGCAGCACCAGCGCCCACGGTGCGCCTTCGGTGGCAGTTGCCACCCAGTCGATGTCGAGGAAATCCCCGTCCGGCAGCTCCCAGCGTTCGCGCCGGATCGGCGGGCGCCGCAGCTCGGGCCAGATGCCGCCCGCGAAGGTCTGGCGGTGCGGGCCGGAAAACCCCGCTGCCGGGCGGAAACCGGATGCCGTGACACGCCCGTGCACAGCCGGGGCCGCCTTGTTCATTCGCCGCTCCCGGAGTCGAGCGCATCGGACCGCCAGTGCGCCTGCGCCCAGGCCCAGACATCGTCCGCCGCGGCCGACGCCAGCGCCGGCGGTGGCGCCTGGTTCAGGAATTCGAGCGCGGCGACGAGCGCACGCGCCGGATGGCGTGCGTCAATGCGCGGTGCGTGCGTCTGCTTCCCGAGCTTGCGCCCGTCGGGCGCCCGGACCAGCGGAAAGTGGGCGTAGGCGGGTGTAGGCAGGCCGAGCAGGCGCTGCAGCAGGATCTGCCGCGGCGTGGAGTCCAGCAGGTCTGACCCGCGCACGACCCGGGTGACGCCGGCATCCGCGTCGTCGAGCACCGTCGCCAGGTGATAGGACGCGATGTCTTCGACCCGCCAGATCACGAAGTCGCCCACCTCGCGTGCGAGGTCCTGGCACACGCGTCCGGCCCATTCGTCATCGAAGCACAGCGTTTCGTCCTGGATCCGCAGCCGGACGCTGCGTGCTTCACGTCCCGGCGGCAGTCCGTCGCGACAGGTACCCGGATACGGCATCGCCGGTTCGCCGGGCTCGGCCTGTTCCCGGATCTCGCGCCGCGTGCAGGCGCACGGGAACGCGCGGCCGTCGGCCAGCAGCGCGTCCACCGCCAGCCGGTAACGCGTGCCGCGCTCATGCTGCGTGTAAATGGGGCCGTCCCACTGGAAACCGAGCGCCTCCAGGTCGGAGAGGATTGCATCGCGGGCGCCGGCGACCTCGCGGTCCCGGTCCAGGTCGTCGATACGCAGCAGCCACGCCCCGTCCCGCGAACGTGCATCTAGACAACTTGCCAGCGCCGCCACCAGCGAGCCAAAGTGCAGCGGCCCGCTCGGCGTCGGTGCGAACCGTCCCCGGGTCGGCGTTTCGTCGTCCGGCACGATCGTCGTTTCACCCGGCCTTGGTGAGTTGGCTCCGGATCTCGAGCAGTTCCTTGCGCCGCTCGTCGCTGACAGCCGGATAGGACATCTTCAGTCCGCTCAGCGTGTCGAGCACCACCTGGGAGATGATCAGCCGGGCGTTCTCCTTGTCGTCGGCTGGGACGATGTACCAGGGCGAATCGGTGGTGCTCGTGGCGGTGATGCATTCGGCGTAGGCTTCCATGTACTGCGGCCAGAACCCGCGCTCGGTGATGTCGGAGGCGCTGAACTTCCAGTTCTTCCCGGGCTCGTCGATGCGGGCCAGGAAGCGTTTGCGCTGCTCTTCGTTCGACAGATGCAGGAAGAACTTGACGACGCGCGTGCCGTTGGCGTGCAGGTGGCTTTCCAGGCCCCGGATCGAGCGGTAGCGGGCGGCCCAGATCCCGTCCCCGCGGGTCACGCCGTCGGGCAGGTTTTCGTTGTCCAGTATCTCGGGGTGCACGCGCACGATCAGCACTTCCTCGTAATACGAACGGTTGAAGATGCCGATGCGCCCGCGTTCGGGCAGGTCGCGCGTGCAGCGCCACAGGAAGTCGTGTTCCAGTTCGGTCGCACTCGGGTGCTTGAAGCTGAACACCTGGCAGCCCTGCGGGTTGACCCCGGACATGACGTGGCGGATGGCGCCGTCCTTGCCGGCCGCGTCCATGGCCTGGAAGATCAGCAGCACCGCGTAGCGGTTGTCGGCGTACAGCAGTTGCTGCTGGTCGCTCAGCCGGGCCACGTGATCCTCGAGAATCCGTTTGTATTCCTTTTTCGAGGCGTAGGCTGGCTCGACCCGGGTCGGCCAGGCATCGAGGTCGACGCTCTGCCCCTCGCCGACGCAGAAGTCCTGCGTCGGGATCGTCACATGGTCGTTCACTGGGTGCCTCCGGTGCGCTGTAGCGGTGGCCCTTATCTTCGCACCATTCGGCCGATCGGGGGCTCCGACGGAAGGTGCCCCGGCGCCCGGGCAGCTTCAAGAAACCGGCCCGGGCGACCTCTCCAGGAATGACCTACGGCGCACCCTGGCAAGCCGGTGTCCGGGTCGGTCCCGCCGAACATCCTGCAGAGGCTCCGAATCCGCGGGGCTGCGAAGGCGGTGCTCGGGCGCGCTCAACCGGGCGCTTCCAACCTGCTCGAACTTCCGGAACGGACCACCAATCGCCTGCAACCGACCCGCTTACGTCTGCTCTCGACCTCTCCCGGTCGTTGGAGGCGATCTGAATTGGCTGTCTGATTTTCCTTGGTGCGCGGCGAATTGTGGCTTTTGCGCAACCCCCGGGTTTCTGGGGGGCTTCTTTATTGGTTACGGGCCGCCTTGAATGTTCTATATCAAAAACCGTGACAGGCTGCTCATGGCCGGGGTAGGGGGCCATTCTTTTTTGCTTCAGGAGGGGTCTGAAAATGAATCGACATAAGTGGATTCTTGTTGCACTGGCAGTAATAGGCGGGTTCTCGCTTCTGGCTGTCGTAATGTCCGGCGCGCAGGCAGGTACGACGGACGCAGCGGCGCCTGTGAGCGGTCAGGGGACATCAATAGCCGTGCGGCATCGAGCCGATGAGGCCCGTCAAAAGGCGCAAGCTGCGGCGATGCAGGCACGAGCGGCAAGCTCCCATGCCGAGGCTGCCAAAAGTCAAGCCGAAAGCGCTAAACAGGGGGCTGCAGTGGCGCTCCGGAGAGCCACCGAGGCGCAAACGCAAGCGCACGCTGCAAGCGCAATGCCCTGCAGGCGCGGCGTGAGGCACTAGCTGTAGGCCACGATGTCAGGAACAGTATGGGCGTCTATATTTTCCCTCCAGGCCCCCATGCGGGCGATAGCTACGAAGGGGAAGAGCGTAACGACACTTGGGGTGGTTACGGTGTCTTCACCTGGCCCACGGGCGAGCGCTACGAGGGACACTGGCGCAACGGCAAAAGGGATGGTTACGGCGTTTGGACTAAAGCCGACGGCACGTTCAAGTCGGGTCTCTGGCGCAATGATGCACCGGTTAAGGCCGCATCCGATGGGCACTGATACGGGTCCGCGACGGCAAGGGTTCAATGGTCTTTGGGCTGTATTCAAGGGTCAGAGTCGCTATAGGCGCTGATTGCTGGGTACGGGTGCGCCCACCGTCGGCGAGCTATATACTGAGGCAAACACGGGCCATAGAAAATGAGACCGATAACAAGGAATCGACGAAGACCGATCAAATGGCCTTGCCGGGACTCGATCGAGGGTTTTGGGTGCGGTTCGCCGCTGCTGCCGGTCTCGTTATCGGGCTGTTGTTCACGGTTTACGTGC
>JBJKSR010000171.1:0-4270 GCA_046703965.1 Gammaproteobacteria bacterium
GTTCCAGTTCGGAGGATTGATTGCCGTGCAGTCAATCGAGACCCCGGCCGGCGTCTCGATTGACGGTGGCATGGGTGAACAGCGGGGCGGCACCGGCAACGTCAACCACATGAGTCCGGCATTGCAGGCTCTTTTGTCTTCGGCCACCAATCCGCCGCTGCAGACTCGATTGTTGCCTACTGCATTCGTAGCCGCAATTGCCTCAACGACCCCGCCGGATCAGCTGGGGCACCTCGATGTCTGCAATAAGTCGCCCAATGCGAGTGGTTGCAACTATTACAGTTTTGTTTATCAATGCACCAAGAATGGAGATCCGCTTGCAAAGGCCATGGCCTCGGGTGCGGATTGGAAAAACGACGTCATGCTCGGACAGGAGAGCGATGCCCTTGTTCCATGGGCAAGTGAGTACAACGACGAGGTCACTGCACCCACCCCCCTTACGGCGATCCATAGCGCGAGCCTGACAATGCTCGGTTTGGGCGGCCCGGGCGTACTCCAAGCCTCAGTGGGCGCGCCGGCGGATGTGATTTCCCTGCTGAATACCTGGATTGCTTCCGCGCCGCCCTTCGTGGGCTTGCGCTAAAGACCGGCGGAGACGAGTAATGAAGCCTTCAACACCTCGCCTGACAAAACTCCTACTCACCACCGGGCTCGTCGCGGGCATGGCCCTGCTGTCAGGCTGCGGCGGCAGTTCTTCCTCCCTGGGCCCCAAGCCCACGATCGCCTTCACCACCCCGCCGGCCGGCGCGACGGTCGAGGTCGGCAAGACCATCGCGATCACACTCGACATCGCCAATCCCGGCGCCCTCACTGGCGGAGTCTACGTGGTCGGGCAAGGCGGCCTCGGCAGCGTGAAGATGCCTGCACAGGCGCCTTTCGAGGCAACGCTTGCCGTGCCGAACGGCACCGAGCTGGGCACCTACACGCTGACCGCAGTCGGCTCGACAGGTTCGGCCGGCGCACAGATCACTGCGACCACCAACGTCAAGGTCGTGCCCAATCCCACGATCCCGCTCCCGATACAGCTGCCCCAGGGCGGACTCGTGTTCGAGGCGATCGGCGAGCGGTTGCCGATCACCGTGCCCGGGGCGACCAAGGGGCTCACCTACACTTCGGCGGCACCCAACGTCGCCACAGTCGCCGGTCCCGGCATCGTGACCGCACAGGCAAGCGGAACCACCTCGATCGCGGTCAGCCTGAACGGCTCGTTCGTCGGCTCGGTGCCCGTGCAAGTACTCGCTCCCGCGCTCATGCCTGCGCCGACCAGCATCGACTTCGGAAGCCAGGCAGCGGGCACGGAAAGCCCCGCGCAAACCGTGACCCTCACCAACAACGCTAACTACGCCGTGAGCGTCCTCGCCGTAACCTCGGGCACGGTCTTCCCCGCGACCGACGGCTGCGTATCGGCTTCCCCCCTGGCGCCCGGCGCCTCGTGCACCTTCAGCGTGAGCTTCTCGCCGGCCGCCAAGGGCGGCGTCAGCGGCGCCCTGACCATCACCGGCAACGCCGTCATCGCTCCCACCCGCATCCTGCTCACCGGCAACGGCACCTGACACCTGCGCCCCGGCCCGGCCTCCAGGCAGGCCGCCGGTCAAAAGGTGCCGATCAATTCCAGGCCGACGCCGTGCTGGTTTATGCGTACGTAGTTGCCATCTTCGGCGCTGCGCTCGTCCTGCCAGTATCGGCGGTCGAACAGGTACAGGCGCGCGCTCCAACCGGCGGAGAAGGCATAACCCAACCCGAGAACGGCATCTTCGTTCGTCTGCGTCACCTGCACCATTCCGCCCTCGCGCCGCAGGCTGTTGGTCCACGGCAGGTGACCGCCCGAGACGCCCCCGAAGAGGGCAAAACCGGGGGCGAGCGGATACCGGACATGGAAGCCGAAGACGGGCACGGGCAGTTCCTGGGTGTTGAAGTCCTCTTTGGTTTCGTGTCCGACGCTGCCGGGCGCTATCCGGGCGTTGATCTTGAAATTGAGGGACACGAAGGTGAGCCCGCCACTCAGCCATAACCCGCCGCCTCCCGGGAAAGTGACGAGCCGTCGCCAGTAACTCGCCTGCAGGCGCCAATAATCCTGGAAATTCGTATCGCTCGAGATCGGTCCGGGCGCCAGTGTCACCCCGTTGAAGTACGCCGTCCGGGAAAGGGTCGAGCTGCCGATCAACCGGGTGGCGGAAAGCCACAGGTGCAGAGCGTTATTGCCGCCAAACGGATGGATGGCGCTGAAACGCAGGCTGTAACCGGTCGAGTCGCCCAGGTCGCTCCGCAAATGGAGCGGCGTGCCCTCGATGGCATTCTCCCGTACCTGTACATAGCCGCCGGGCGTTCCCGCCTCGGCACCTATTCCGACTTTCCAGGCCGCATGCGCCGAAACACTGGCACCGAGGCCAAGCCCCAGCACCGCGAACAGGCGCAATCCAGTTGAGCAGGTACGCATGACTGCGGTACAAGTGTACTCGTCACCGCGAAGAAGCCGCAAACCACGGAAAGGGATATGATCGAAACCACCTTACCGCGACAACGGCACGAGCGGCGATCGCGCTTGGCCGCACCGACCTCCAGCACCCTTACAGGAATGGCCTAGCAGCCAAAAGCTGCCCCGAGACACGGGGCGAGATCACCTAATTGATGTGCCGGTCGATTTTCGAGCGTATACCCTGCGCGGGCGCCGCAGCGTAAGAATCCGATGGAAGCACGGCACAAGAAAGGACCATGACCAACGACCGCATTCGCTTCATTTGTCATCACCCTCCGCGTTTGTTCAAAGGCTAAGGGTTCCTTCTCCCGCCCGCATTCAAGCCAACCGCGCGCTCACCCAACAATCTCCCGACGTCGGCTCCCGGTACCTCCGACCAGGAGTCGGGAGCGAACCATGCGCATATACTATGCGCACGAAATCGGCTTGTAGCGAAGATGCAACAACTCGGCCGAACCAGCTGCGGCACCCCCTTGCGGGAACGGGACGCCGGCGGCATGCGTGTCTCGACCACGGCTTACGCCGGCTCCTCGGCGCTCCCCACCCACGAGCACGGTCATGCCTACCTGTGCCTGGTGGCCGCGGGGGGTTACCGCCAGAGCAGCGCCGGCCGGGACGACGACTGCAGCCGCGGCCTGCTGCTGGTGCACCCCGAGGGCCACCGGCACGCCGACCGGTTCTACCCACAGGGCGCACGTTGCCTGGACCTGTTCCTGGCGCCGGCCTGGTCGGAGGGCGACGGCGTGCGCCGCCTCTTCTCGGATTACCGGCAGCTGCGCCTGCCCGGTATCGAGACCCGGCTCGCGCGCATCGAGCGCGAACTCGCGGCAACCGACGATGCCGCGGGTCTGGCGCTCCAGTCCGCCGTCCTCGAATTGATCGCACAGGCCGTCCGCATCGACGACGAAGGGACACGCCCGGCCTGGATGCCGCGCGTGCTCGAACGCCTGCGCGACACTCCTGGGTCGACGCCCTCGCTGGGAGAGCTGGCAGCCCTGGCGGGCGTCCATCCCACGCACCTCGCACGCACCTTCAAACGCCTGCAGGGCGTATCCGTCGGGGAGTATCACCGCTACTTGCGGGTCGCACTCGCCTGCCGCGCCTTGCGCAACTCCGCCCGCCCCATTGCCGAGATCGCGGCCGACGCCGGATTCAGCGACCAGAGCCATTTCGGCCGGGTATTCCGGAAGCTGACCGGGCGGACACCGAGCGACTACCGACGTTCCACGCAAATCGCGTCATGACAGGTCAATCGCGTTCTAGACGCAGCAACAGACCCCGTCCACCATGGCGAGACCGGTATTACGGCGTGACCCAAATGAAACTCTATCTTCCACTGGCATTGATCCTGTCGGCCGCCTTGTCCGTGCCGGCCCTCGCATCCGGGACTCCCACGCGGGAACTCGAGGCACTGGGACAGGCGGCAGGCGGCTCGCACTGGAAGGGCATTTCCGCCATCGTCGCAGAGGGCAGCGAGAGCATCGACGGGCTCAAGTGCCGGGTGCACTCCGTTACCGACCTCCGAGACGGACGCTGGCGCAAAACCATCCACTGCCCCTTGTTTACCACCGCCCGAGGCATCGATTCCCGCGGTGCGTGGCGGCAGGACCGTTCCGGGCAGGTGCACTCCCTCGACTCGCCGGAAGCCGACAAGCTCGCCGTCACCGACCGCTGGCTGAACCGCAACGGCCCTTATTTCCCCGACGTTCTGCATGCCGCTTTGGCGCCGGCGCCGGCGAAGACCGTGAACAAGGTGGCCTACGAACGCATCGAGGCGACGCCGCCCGGAGGCCG
>JBJKSR010000172.1:0-3431 GCA_046703965.1 Gammaproteobacteria bacterium
GCGACCCCGATGTCCATCATGGTCGGGGTGGGCAAGGGCGCCACGGTAGGCGTGCTCATCAAGAACGCCGAGGCACTCGAGCGCTTCGAGAAAATCGACACGCTGATGGTGGACAAGACAGGTACCCTGACCGAAGGCAAACCGCGAGTCGTGGCGGTCGTGCCCGCACAGGGTCTCGAAGAGACCGCCGTGCTCGCGCTCGCCGCGAACCTGGAGCGCGCGAGCGAGCACCCGCTCGCGGCGGGAATCGCCACCTCGGCACGCGACCGCCGGCTCCCATTGGAGGATGTTTCAGACTTCCGATCGATGACCGGAAAACGCGTGACGGGTACCGTCGGCGGTCGAGCAGTGGCCGTGGGCAACGCCGCCCTGCTTGAAGCGCTGGGTGTCGGGACGAGCGAGATCGAGTCACGGGCGGAAAGTCTGCGTGAAGAGGGGGCGACCTCGATGTTCGTGGCGATCGACGGCCGTGCCGCCGGCGTAATCGCCGTGGCCGACCCGATCAAGGCAAGCACGCCCGCGGCGCTCGAGAGTCTGCGGCAGCAGGGCATTCGCATCGTGATGGTCACGGGTGATCACCGGGCGACGGCGGAGGCTGTCGCGCGCAAGCTCGGCATCACCGACATCGAAGCGGAGGTGCTCCCCGACCACAAGAACGCCATCGTACGCCGCCTGCGAAGCGAAGGACGGGCGGTCGCGATGGCCGGAGACGGCGTGAACGATGCGCCTGCGCTCGCCGAGGCGGAGGTCGGAATTGCCATGGGCACGGGAACCGATGTCGCGATGCAGAGTGCCGGTGTGACGCTCGTGAAGGGCGATCTGGCAGGTATTGCGCGCGCACGCACCCTGAGCCGAACCACGATGCGCAACATCCGTCAGAATCTCTTCCTGGCGTTCGTCTATAACTCGCTCGGGATTCCGATTGCCGCGGGGGCACTGTATCCGGCCTTCGGGCTTCTCCTGAGCCCGATGATTGCCGCAGCGGCGATGAGCTTCAGCTCGGTCTCGGTGATCAGCAACGCGCTTCGACTTCGATTCGTGCACCTGTGAGCATCGAAGTCTGGCTGCCGCTCGAGGACACCCGTGGCAGTGTCCATGGCCGATGCGGCCTGGCCGCAGAGCCGAGGCACGGCACCTGTCCCGTTAGCGCCTCGAGGCCGCCGCTCTCGCTACCGCCATCTTCGTTCGACACACTGAATCGATGACCTGCATGACGAGGTTCTCCTGGATGGTGGGCATACCATCCCTCTGCCGTGCGGACGGCACGCTCTCCCGAACCGCGTCTGTAATGACTTGAAGAGCAGCGGACGCTTCCGAGGTAATCTGTCTTAAACTTGGCGAGACTGCGGCGATCTCCCCATGCGGCACCCCAACCGAGAGCGCACGGGCGCTGTGGACAAAGTCATGATACAGACTGGCGCGTGTCAGGCTTCATGCAGACAGATTCTCTAGATTGTCGCCGCTCGAACCGCTGTCGCACTCTGTCGGGCTTGGTGCACGTTAGAGAAAACGCTCGGCAGGTTTGGGCCGGTCTTAGACCGTATATTGCCGAATAACAGGCGCGGCCAAGAGCAGCCATGCGGCCTCAATAGCGTATGCCGCCGTAAAGCTGCACATGTAGTGGATTGAATACGCGTGCATTCGCAAGCACGCTGATCATAATTGCACCGTCATCTGCGCAGATCGCTTGCCGAGGCATCTGCGGTCAAGCAGATTGCGCGCTTTCTGACGTGGACGTATAGTTGGTTCGGCGCAAGGCGATTCAGGGCTCCAACGCATCGCGAGTGTTCGAAGCCAGACTTTGGCTGCCGAAGTCGATTTTCCGGAGAACCAAAAATCATGAGACTCGCCACGATTCGTGCTTCGACTTTCGTGTTGTGTGCATCCGTGCCGCTGATTGCGGCGGCTGCAGGGCCGTCGCCCACGGCTGAGCGGGAAATCCGACCTGTCCTGGCGCAGATGTCCGAAGCGGCCAAGTCCCTCGACACCGCCCGATTCATGACGCCGTTCCTGCATGCGCCGAGCCTCGTGTTCGCAATCAACGGCATGCTTATTAGAGGATGGAAGACCCTCTATGCCCAGCAGCTCAAGTGGTGGCATCACCGAAAAGGGGAATTGCACTACGCCGAGATTGGCCCGACCGAATTTATGAGGCTCGCGCCCAGCGTGGAGATTACGACGATGCATCTATACGCGCACTTCGTCCTTGCGAACGGAAAGCCCGGCGGAAGCGCATTCGTGGTGACTTACGTGTGGAAGCGCCTGCCGCGGGGCTGGCGGATCGTCTACGGTCACGAGTCCTGGGTAAATCCGCCGCACTGAGCATCACAGTGCTGATGCACCTCGGCGCTACTGAAGTGCGTTCAGCACTAGCGTCCATGGTCGATCCGTCGCGCACGCTCCGGCGCGACCCCCTTTCCCCGGTGCTCGCGGCGCGCGCCAGGATCCGCTGACGGGCCAGACCCTATTTCACCAAACGAATGGCGAAGGGCGCCCGGAACCTCTTGCCATCCGAAACGGCCACCGCTCCCATGATGCAGAAGACGATGTCGCATATGGCGACGAGTGGAAGCACAGCAAATCCGATGATGATGAACAGCAGAATGTATCCAACTATCCATCCAATCAGCACCGTAATCGACCAATTCAACGCCTCCCGTGCGTGATCCTGCAAATAGGGATCGTCCCTCTTGACGAGAAGAACCACCAGACTCGGAATGAAGCTGAATACCAGCGTACCAATCCACATCAGCAGGGCGATCGTCTTGGAATCCTGAGCTATGGTTTCAGAAGTGACTTCGGACATGGTGAGTGCTCCCCTTGAATACCACTCGGATCAACGCTGGCGCATAGCGCCGTGTGTTTGAAAGCGCCGATTTGCCGCGGCATGCGCCGCAAATGAAAGCCGGTCGCTCGGATAGGGCAAACTTCTTACGGGCAATTCGCATGAATCAAGCCGGCTTCCGCGGTACCGTTCCCTGAGTGCAGCCGCGTTCCCGATTCGAGGAACGCGGCTGCACATGCCTCTCTCCTATAGGGCTCGCAAATCGGCGGGTATCGCGTGTTCTTCCCTGTCCGTTTGGCCGTTAGACACGGCGCGCTCTCCTTATGCCAGGGTCGCGGCAGCGGGACTTCGGTCGCGCTCCGCAATCCAGAACGTTGTCGCCGTGTCCATCTTTGGAAGCGAGTCACCGTCGCGAGCGCCGGACTGTAACGGTTTGGTCTGTTCGCGTGGCACCTGTTTGCGACGGTGCTTCGCTTGAGCAGTGTGGCACAGCGAAACGGGCCGAGTTGTACGGCTTTCATAAGGTCTCCAGACTATAACCTCAGTGACCGTGAGCTCCAGACGAGCATCAGTGCTTCGCCGATTCTCGGCAACAGTGAGCCTCCGCCGAGCTGTCGCGGCATTACCACCTCGCACAGCCCGCTTC
>JBJKSR010000173.1:0-2617 GCA_046703965.1 Gammaproteobacteria bacterium
GGGCGGTGGGTGTGATGGTACTGGCCAATATCCAGGGTCGAAGCCTCACCGAACCGTTCTTCGCCCCGATCTGGCAGGCCATCGATGACCGCAAGCTGCCCGTCCTGGTCCACCCCACCGATCCGCCCGGCGCCGAGCAGATGGATATGGGTCAGTACGACCTCTCCTGGGCGGTGGGCTTCATGGCGGACACTACGTTGTGCTTCGCGCGGATGATCTTCGACGGATTCCTCGATCTATATCCGAACCTGAAGCTGATCGCATCCCACGGCGGCGGCACGCTGCCTTATCTGATCGGCCGGTTCGACAAGGGCGATGAGGTCGAACTGCCCTCGCGTCGCAGAATCAAGGCGCCACCGTCGGCCTATCTCAAGCGCATTTGGTACGACGGCATCTGCTACAGCCCGCAGGCTCTGAACTATCTCATCAGCATCGTTGGCATGGATCGGGTCCTTTACGGCACCGATTATCCGCACCAGGTGCACGACATGGCGGGAATGCTGGCCAAGACCGAGGCGATGACGCCCGAATGCCGCCACGCCGTTCGCGAAGGAAACGCGCGCCGGCTGTTCAATCTGTAGCGCGCCGCACCCGGGCGCATTGCCCGGCGGTTACGGGGCCCGGCGCGGGCGACCGCTCACGCACGAGATCCGGCGTGTTGACGCTCGAATTGCACGATGCGCGCCGCGACTGCATCCGGATCTTCATGGTGCATCATGTGGCCCACTCCGGGCAGCGTGACCGATCGGAGGTTGCGCAGATGCGCACCCATCTGCTCTGCACCGGCATTGGCCGCGTGTTTGGACGCCTGCGCGGTGACCAGCAGCACGGGCGCTTCCATGCGTGCCCAACAGGCTTGCGCTTCCTCGCGTCGATAGAGGATCGGGTTGACCTGGCGATGCCGCGGGTCGAACAGCAGCTCCACCTCACCATCGAGCATGGCCTCCCCGGAATTCACCGGCCGTGTCCAGGCTCGAGCCAGGAACTCGGCTCGAGCCGAGGGCAACCTGGGATTGCGTGCACGCAGCAGCGATGCGAGCTTGGATGCCGAGCGATACCGGCGCTCCCGCGGAGGCTGCCTCAGCTCGTCCAGCCACTGCTCGTACCGCGCGGGGGCGTCCTGTGGGCTCGACGGCGGCAGCCCGAATCCTTCCAGGTTCACGAGCCATGCCAGACGCTGCGGGCGGATACCCCCGTACATCTGAGCGATGTTGGCACCCATGCTGTGGCCGATCACGCGCGCCGGCGCTCGCGGCACCAGCACGTCGAGCAGCGCGTCCAGATCGGCGAAATAGTCGGCGAACCAGTAGCCTCCGGATGCCCATTCACTGTGACCGATGCCGCGCCAGTCGGGCGCGGCCAGCGACCAGCTGCGCGGCAGCGCATCGGCGAGAAATTGCCAGGTCGCGCCGCTGTCCATGAACCCGTGCAGCAGCACGATCGGCGTCGCCGTGGCCTCGCCCCACCAGGTGACCCGATGGCGCAGTCCACGCACGGTGAGGTCCTCGTATCGAGGCTTGCGTAGAGGCTCGTAACCCGTCGCATCGGTGCCCATCGGTCCGAGTCTAGGCGAACTCAAGCCTTGCGTGTGCCCGTGAACCGCTTGTCGAATCTGGAAGGCCTCACTGTATTCATTCTTCGCCTTCGCTGTCTGCCCCGGGAGCCCCGGACAGGTTGATCAAGCGGCAATGGGCGCGTGCCAGCGCGGCAGGGGCGCGGCGCGTTAAAATGCTCCTGGCGCGCAGACAGTGCGACGGAGCACGTGACACCGTGGACAACAGTGCGATTGAGCGAATCGAGACCAAGATTGCCTTTCTGGAGCGTGCGAATGCCGAATTGAGCGATACTGTCTTTCGTCAGCACCGTGACATCGAGGCCCTGCGCGAGCGGGTTGCGACGCTCGCCGCGCGCCTGGAGGCGTACGTGGCCGAAGCCGATGAGGCGCCCTCCACACCCGAGCAGGAGCGACCGCCGCACTATTGAGGGCGTGACACCGACCGGGGATGTGTCAGTGCCGACAGCATCCGGTCGGTCGATCGGCCCCGTCCGTCACGCCCTGGGCACGCAGCCATAGACGTGCATCCTCGGCATCGCGCTCGAACCATGCGCGCGCACTGGCCAGGCGAAAGCTGTAGCCCCACGCGTCCATGTCGGCAAGCAGCCGATCGCGGCCAACCTCGGGGAGCGCATCCGCGAGCAGTATCTGCAGGTAGCAGACCGCGGATTCCTCCAGGTCGTCGCCCCCGGCATTGGTGTCCAGGGCGGCGCGCCGATCGGGGCTCATGCAGATGAAGTGGCAGGCTTCGTGCAAGATGGAGTGCACGGGCGTATCGGCTCGCGCATAGAGGCGGTTCGCCTTCAATCCCGCCTCGCACTCCCCCCAGTACGAACCGGGAATTTCCGCTTCCGCGGCAACGCTCTGCAGAATCAGCCCGTAGCGGGCGAGCAATGCGGCGATGCCCGCCGGTCCGATGCCGCCGAGCGTCTGCACCGTCTCGGTCACAGTCTCGCCAAGCGACGCATGACGATGTCCGCAAGCTCCCGTCCCATGGCGCCGGTGAGGATGGACTGCTCGTGTTCCGTGGCGAGCAGCAGGGTCTCGTTGAAGGTATACGAG
>JBJKSR010000174.1:0-7265 GCA_046703965.1 Gammaproteobacteria bacterium
GCCCCATCTTCGGCCCGCAGGGCAAGGCTCTCAACGACCACGCGAAGCGCGACGTCAAGGTGCTGGTGGTGGGCAACCCGGCCAATTCCAACCCCCTGATCGCCCAGGCCAATGCCCCGGACCTGGACCCGACCTGCTTCACCGCCATGGTGCGTCTGGACCACAACCGGGCCATGAGCCAGCTCGCCGACAAGACCGGTGCGCACAGCACCGATATACGGAAGATGATTATCTGGGGCAACCACAGCTCCACCCAGTACCCGGACATCCACCACGCCACGGTCAAGGGCAAGCCCGCCATGGAGCTGGTGGACCAGGGCTGGTACGAAAATGAGTTCATTCCCACGGTCCAGCAGCGCGGGGCCGCCATCATCAAGGCCCGCGGCGCCTCCAGCGCCGCCTCGGCGGCCTCGGCGGCCATCGACCACATGCGCACCTGGGCCCAGGGCACGCCCGAGGGCGAATGGGTTTCGATGGGCATCCCGGCCGATGGCAGTTACGGCATCGAACCGGGCGTCATCTACGGCTTCCCGGTGACGTGCTCGGGCGGCAAGTACGCGATCGTCCAGGGACTCGACATCGACGACTTCTCGCGTGCCCGCATGGATGCGACCGACAAGGAACTGCGCGGGGAGCGCGAGGCGATCGCCGACCTGCTCTAAGGCCACGGTCCCCGGTATCGGTATCGGGATACTCTCGCAACGGCGCTACGAGGAGAGAAGAACTCTCGCCAAGGGGCAAAGGCGCAAAGCGTAAGAGATCTCGCAGAGACGCAGAGATCGCGGGGAATGTCCCCCTGAATCTCTCCCCCTTGCTTGCTGCGCAAGCAAGGGGGAGCCGGAGGGCGATTCGATAAGTAAGTCGCGGCTGAAGCCGCTCCTACCCAGATAGGGCAGTTCCTTCTGGGCCGCCGAGCGCAGCAGTGCAGCGAGGTCCCGGGCCCCGCAAGGGGAGCGGCAGGAAGCCGGAGCCTTGCCAGCCGAGACACGGAGGCGCCGTCCGGTGAGCCCTCGCTATGCGGGCAGAGGGGAGAGTGATCTTTTTCTTGTCATTCCCTGTGCCTTTGCGCCTCTGCGAGAGTATCTTCCTCTTGCGTAGCGTCGTTGCGCCGTCGCGAGAGTGCCCATCCGCCGAGTGTCCGCGGCCGAGGCCTCCCGCCCGGGATAGAGGGCAGAGCCGATTCAAACGGATGTTTGAATCGGGGGCCGATTCGCGGTATCTTAGGGCATTGCAATCCGGGTTCGCGGACCCGGCCACTTTCCCGAGGGGTACGGCATGAACGCAATGTTCTCACTGACGGTCTTGATCGGCGGCGCTCTCGTCTTCGCCGGCGCGGCCTTGCTCGAACTGTTCAAGCGGGGCGTGGTCCTCGCGGGTTTGGGCCTGGCCGCCGCATTCGGACTGCTCACGGGCCTGGTGTGGCGACTGCTGGCGTGGACGGCGCGCGCCGCGGGACTGCGGCTGCTGCGCCGGCGATTGCTGACGGCGCCCGTGTTCAACCTGTTCAGCAAGGTCCTGCCGCCGATTTCGGACACCGAGCGGGTTGCGCTCGATGCCGGCGGCATCTGGTGGGAAGGGGAGCTGTTTTCGGGCCACCCCGATTGGTCGAAGCTGCATTCCATGGCGCCCCCGGTGCTGACCCCGGACGAGCAGGCCTTCCTCGACGGGCCATGCGACGAACTGTGCCGCCGCCTCGACGAATGGAAGATCACCCACGCCTGGGCCGATCTGCCGCCCGAGATCTGGGACTTCCTGCGCGAGAAGGGCTTTTTCGCGATGATCATCCCCAAGCGCTACGGCGGGCTGGGGTTCTCCAATTTCGCCCATTCCCAGGTGCTGCTCAAGATCGGGAGCCGGAGCCCGACCGCGGCATCCATCGTCTCGGTGCCGAATTCGCTGGGACCGGCGGAACTGTTGATGCATTACGGCACCGACGAGCAGCGCGATTACTACCTGCCGCGCCTGGCCGACGGGCGCGAGATCCCGTGCTTTGCGCTGACCTCGCCCTCGGCCGGTTCGGACGCCACCTCCATCCGCGACACCGGCGTGGTGTGCAAGGGCACCTGGGAAGGCAAGGAGGTCGTCGGCATTCGCCTCAACTGGGACAAGCGCTACATCACGCTGGCGCCGATCGCGACCCTGCTCGGCCTGGCGTTCAAGCTCTACGATCCGGAGCACCTGATCGGCGACCAGGACGAATACGGCATCACCTGCGCGCTGGTGCCCACCTATCTGCCCGGCATCACCATCGGGCGCCGCCACTTCCCGCTCAACGTGCCGTTCCAGAACGGTCCCACGCAGGGCAAGGACGTGTTCGTGCCGGTGGACCACATCATCGGCGGACCGAAGATGGCGGGCCACGGCTGGCGGATGCTGGTCGAGAACCTGTCCGTGGGGCGCTCCATTTCATTGCCGACCAACGCCACCGGCTGCTCCAAGCTGGCGCTCTATGCGACCGGCGCCTACGCCCGGCTGCGCAAGCAGTTCCGGGTTCCCATCGCGGCGTTCGAGGGCGTGCAGGAAGTGCTGGCCCGGATGGGCGCCAACGTCTACGTGATGGACGCCACCCGGCGCATGACGCTCGCCTCGCTGGACGCGGGCGAGCAGCCGGCGGTGGCCTCGGCCATC
The DNA here is from genome assembly GCA_046703965.1 of Gammaproteobacteria bacterium. Lineage (GTDB taxonomy): Bacteria > Pseudomonadota > Gammaproteobacteria > JAKDMP01 > JAKDMP01 > JBAUSV01. The sequence goes on from JBJKSR010000174.1 coordinate 2,629, forward strand.
GTCAAGTTCCACCTGACCAACCTGGGCCGCGACGTGGCCAACGACGCCATGGACATCCACGGCGGCAAGGGCATCATGCTCGGCGAGGGCAACTACCTCGCCAGCGGCTGGCGCTCGGTGCCGATCGCGATCACCGTGGAGGGCGCCAACATCATGACCCGCTGCCTGATGATCTTCGGGCAGGGCGCCATCCGCGCCCACCCCTTCATCCTCGAGGAAATGGAGGCGGCCCAGGACAGCGACCGCCCGCGCGGGCTGAAGGCCTTCGACCGGGTGTTCTTCCGCCACATCGGATTCGTGCTCGCCAACGCGGCGCGTACGGTGCTGGCTGCCGCCAGCGGCGGACGCAGCGTGGGTTCGGTGCCGGAGGACAGCGCCATGGCCGACCGCTACCGCCAGTTGAGCCGCTACAGCGCCGCCTTTGCCCTTGTCTCCGACGCGGCCATGCTTACCCTGGGCGGCTCGCTCAAGCGCCGGGAGCGGATCTCGGCGCGCCTCGGAGACATGCTGAGCGATCTGTACATGGGCTCCGCCGTGCTCAAGCGCTACGCGGAAGACGGCGAGCCGGAAGCCGACCGCTTGGTGGTCGACTATGCCCTCGACGAGATCGCCTACCGTCTCGAAACGCGCCTGGGCGAGGTGCTCGACAACCTGCCCAACCGTGCGCTGGCTTCGCTGCTGTCGCTTCTGGCGCTGCCGTTCGGCCGCCGCGCTTCCCGCCCGGGGGACGCCCTTACGGTTGCCGTGGCCGACCTGTTCAGCGGCACGAGCGAGGTGCGCAAGCGTCTGTGTGCCGATATCTTCACCCACGACGACAAGCACGTGGTCGGCTGGATGGGCGAGGCGCTGGAGCTGGCCGAGTGGGCCGAGCCGCTGGAAAAGCGCATCGCCCACGCCCAGCGCGATGGCACGCTCGAAGCGGAGCCCGGTGCCGACGAATCAGGCGTGGTGGATGCAGCGCAGGCGGCGGGCCTGGTTACCGGGGAAGAGGCAAAACGCCTCCGGCACTACTACGAGCTGGTCGCGCGCATCGTGGCGGTCGATGATTTCGAGCCCCGCGAGCTGGCGGCGGATCCGCTCGCCGACAACGAGAACGACCGGGCGGATGCCTGGCGCCGCAAGGAGCACGACGCGCGTTTTTCGCCAACCGAATGGGCGGTTTCCTCAGCCGAGTGAGGCGGAATGGGGGGCGTCGCCGAGCATCGCCTCGCGGACCTGGTTGCGGCCCGATTTCTTGGCCTCGTAGAGGGCGCGGTCGGCGCTGGCCAGTAATTGGGCTACGGTCTGGTCGGAGTGTTCCAGCGAGGACACTCCGAAGCTGACCGTCACGGCCAGGTCGCGCGACAGCCGCGGCCAGGGATGCAGCGCGATCAGCGTGCGCAGCTTGTCGCAGGCGGCCACGGCGTCCGAACCCGTGGTTTCCGGGAACACGATCACGAATTCCTCGCCCCCGTAGCGCGCGTTGAAGTCGGTGCCGCGCAGCTCGGTATAGAGAATCTTGGCGATCGTGCGCAGCACTTGGTCGCCCATCGCGTGTCCCAGCGAGTCGTTGACCGTTTTGAAATGGTCGATGTCCAGCATCGCGATCGAGAGCGGGTGGCCGTAGCGCTTGGCGCGTTCGAGTTCGCGCGGCAGGAATTCGTCGAGGTGGCGCCGGTTGGCGATGTCGGTCAGTGCGTCACGGCGATTTTCACGCTCGAGCCGGGCGAGCAGCGCCTCTTTCTGCTTGATCGCCTCGGCCAGCGAATCGGTGGTCTTCTCGAGTTCGGCCGTGCGATCCGCCACGCGCGCCTCCAGCAACTGCTGCTGCGTCTTCAGCTCGTCGAACAGCCGGGTGTTGATGATGGCGACCGCGATCTGGCGGGCAAAGCCTTCGAGCAGGCGCAACTGGTGCCGCGTGAAGGCATTGGGCTCGTAGTCCTGGACGCTGAGCGCGCCGATCGGCTCGTTCTTATACAGAATGGGCACGACGATGATCGAGATCGATTCGCGCCCGATGGTGATCACGCGCTCCAGGGCCGGATGCCGTGCCTTGCGGGTGTCGCTGATGAAGATAGATTCGCGGTGCTGCAGCGACCAGGCGAGAATGCCCTGCCCGAGCTTGCGCTTGTTCTGCGGGTGGCGGGTGCCTTCGTCGATGTTGAGGCGTGTATCGAGTTCGTCCGTTGCGGGCTCGTAGATGCCGAGCAGGAAGGCGGCTGAAGGCACCAGGCCCTTGACCTCGTAGAACACCCGCTCGATCAGGTCGTCCAAATCGATGGCCGCGCTGACCGCCTGGTTGATGCGGTTGACGGCGGCGAATTCCTCGGCGCGCAGGCGACGGGTTTCGGCCACTTCCGCCACCCACTTGAACAGGATCGCGACTGCGACGATGAAGGCGACATAGAGGGCGAAGCCGAACAGCGGCATGTGGGTATAGGCCAGGGCGGTGACCATGCCGATCAGCGAGATCGACAGCTCGGTGCCGATGCTGCGCCAGCTGAAGGGTCGACGGCGTTCCTGCACGCTGAGGCTGGGCCAGACCATGAACACGAACAGCAATTCGTTGACGACCTGCAGAGTCAGGATCAGCATCAACGCCCGGCCCAGTTCGAGCAGGCCGAATCCGGTGAGCGGGCTGTGTCCGCCGAGCCAGAGATACACGTAGCCGGCGCACAGCAAAGCCAGCACGAACATGCCGATGTTGGCCGCCGTGCGTATGAGCCGTTGCACGAAAGGTTCGCGGCGCGGATCGGCAAGCAGCGTGAAAAGGCACACCGCGGCACCTGCGACCCAGGCCGCGGGCGCCGCTCCGAAGGAGAGGATCGCCGCGACCAGTGCCAGGCGGTCGAAAGAGGTATAGCCACGCCCGTCGCTGCTCAGGGCGCGTGCGGGCACCGGCAGGACCATCAGCAGCAGCACCCAGACGGTGAAGAAGATCAGGCCGCCGTAGATCGGGACGAACGAGGCGAGGGGCGGCAGGGTCAGCCAGACGGCCACGCCGGCTGCGGTCAGGTAGAGCAGTGCGACGGCAGGGTGGATGCCGACGGACTTGTCGGCATTCTTGTCGCGGTACTTTACCGTTGCCGCGATTAGTGATGGAATACGTGTCAGGAACATGGTTTTCCCGAGGCCTGGAATGAGATCAGCCCGCCGATATGCCCTTCCGTTGCTGCTGCTGGCGCTTATCGCCGGGTGCGCGGCGCCTGTTCACGTGGAATACAATAGCGCGTCTTATGCCCAATGGCATAATTTTGCGTGGCGGAATCCGAAGGGCACCACGGTAAAAAATCCCATTCTGGACAGCGGCATACTGACGACCCGCGTGGAAAACGCCGTCGCCGAGGCCCTCGAGGACCGGGGCTATACCGAGGTCGGCAATCAGAGCAAGGCGGATTTCGTGGTGACGTACCACACGGCGACGCAGTTGCGCGAGGAACCCCAGAGCGGCATCACGTTCGCCTACGGAACCTACGGCCCCGGTTTCAATACGGTCTTTCTGACCCAACCGGGCCCCCGTCAGATCCAGGAAGGCTCGCTGATCATCGACGTCGTGGATGCCAGGACCGACAAACTGGTGTGGCGGGGCTGGATCACCAGCGGACTGGACCAGAGCAACTATTCGCAGAAGGCGGTCACCAAGGCGGTGCAGCGGATTTTCTCGAGGTTCCCCCCGCCGCCGCACGCCTGATGCGGAATTCTTCCTAGATCGTGTACGCGGAATACTTCGGCCTGTCCGAACTGCCGTTCTCCATTGCGCCGGATCCGCGTTACCTGTTCCTGAGTGCGCACCACCGCGAGGCGCTGGCGCACCTGGCCTACGGGGCGCGCGAGGCGAACGGCTTCATCCAGCTTACCGGCGAGATCGGCACCGGCAAGACCACGCTGGTGAGGCGTCTTCTGGCGCAGATGCCGGAAGGCGTGGAGATCGCCTTCATCTTCAATCCCGACGTCTCCCGGCTGGGACTGCTCAAGAGCATCCTGGCCGAGCTGGGCGAGCGGGTCGCCCCGGGGGCGGAGGAGCGCAGCGACCTCGCGGCCAGCATCTATCGCCACCTGCTGAGTGCGCACGCGCGTTCGCGACGGGTCGTGCTGGTGATTGACGAGGCCCAGCGGCTGGCGCCCGAGGTGCTGGAGGAAGTGCGACTGCTGACCAACTTCGAGACCGACCGCCACAAGCTGCTGAACGTGATCCTGGTGGGGCAGCCAGAGCTGCGCGAGACCCTGGCCCGCCCGGACCTGCGGCAGCTTGCGCAGCGGGTGACGGCGCGCTACCACCTGGGGCCGCTCGGGGAGGCCGAGACCGAAGCCTATATCCGCCACCGCCTGAGCCTGGCCGGCGCGCCGGGCCGCATTTTCAGCCGCGGCGCGGTGCGCCGGATCCAGCGTCACACGCATGGCATTCCGCGCCTGATCAACCTCGTGTGCGACCGGGCGCTGATGGCCGCTTATGCGCGGGACCTGCGCGAAGTCTCGCCGCGCCTGGTGGGTGTAGCGGTGCGGGAGCTGGCGGGCCTGCCCGCCCGCGCCGGGCGCTCGCCGCGGCGGCTTGTCTATATTGTTTCGATGCTGGCCGTGCTGGCGCTGGCGGCGGCGACTTTCGCCTGGTGGATGGCCAGTCGCGGCGGTAGCTTGCCATGATCAGCCGGAGGGCTGTC
>JBJKSR010000175.1:0-3462 GCA_046703965.1 Gammaproteobacteria bacterium
CATGTGCCGGTAGATGTACTCCACGACGATGATGGCGTCGTCCTCCACCAACCCGATGGCGAGCACCATGGCGAGCAGCGTCAGCAGGTTGAGCGAGTAGCCGAGCAGCAGCATGACGAACACCGCCCCGACCAGCGAGAGGGGGATGGTGACTACGGGGATTACCACCGAACGCAGCGCGCCGAGGAACAGGAAGATCACGATGATGACGATGCCACCCGCCTCGGCGATGGTGCGGATGACCTCGTTGATCGAGCTGTGAATGAAGGTGCTGCCGTCGAAGGCGACGGTTCCGTTGAGCCCGGGCAGCAACTGTTTCTTGATCGAGGGCATGAGCTTGGTCACGCCGTCGGCGACGTCGAGCGGGTTGGCCGACGGGGTGGGGTAGATGGCAATGGCGACGGCCTGGTGCCCACCGAAGTAGAACTGGCTGTCGTAGCTTTCCTGGCCCAGGTCGACGTGACCGAGGTCTTTCAGCCGCACCAGGGAATCGCCGTCATGGGCCACCACCATGTTGCTGAATTCCTGCTCGGTGTGCAGGTCCGTGCGCGCGTTGACGTTGACCAGGATATAAGGGGACTCGGTCTGGCCGACCGCGGCGATGAAGTTGTTGTTCTGGATTGCCGTGGCGACCTGCTGCGGCGTCAGGCCATGGGCGGCGAGCTTCTTCGGATCGAGCCAGATGCGCATCGCGAAAGCGCTGCCGAGCACCTGCGCCTGGGCCACGCCCGGGACCGATTGCAGGCGGGGCACCACCACGCGGTTGAGATAGTCCGCAATCTGCGAGCCCTTCAGCGTCGAACTGTAGAAGCTCAGGTACATCAGCGCGCTGAAGGAGCCGGTGGACTTGGTGATGATCGGCGATTCGCTCTCGCGCGGCAGCTGGTTGCGCACCTGGTTGACCATGGCCGTGATGTCGGTCATGGCCGTGGTCGGGTCGTAATTGAGCCGGATATGCGCGGTGATCGAGCTCGATCCCTGGCTGGTGCTGGAGGTGAGATAGTCGATGCCGTCGGCGCTGGCGATGGCCTGGCTCAGAGGCTGGGTGATGAAGCCCTGGATCAGCTGCGAACTGGCGCCGGGGTAGGCCGTGGAGACGGTGATCACGGTCTGTTCGGTCTTCGGGTACTCGCGGATCTGCACCTGGCCGATGGACTTCAGGCCCAGCAGCAGCACGAACAGCGCGAGCACCACCGAGAGGACCGGGCGCTTGATGAAGATATCGGTAAACTTCATGGAGTCAGCTCCGGAACCTTCGACAGGTCGACCGAATTGTTGATGACCGCCAGTGCGCCCGGATGCAGCTTGATCTGGCCGGCGGTGACGACCAGCGTGCCGGGCTTGATGCCGGTCACCGCGACCCGGCCGTCGCGTGTCTCGCCGACCTTGATGAAGACCTGCTTCGCCGTGTATACGGTCTTTGCGTTCTTCCCGGCCGGCAAGGCGGCCGTTTCGGCGGCGCTTGCCGTCTTGCCGGCGCCGGCCGGCGCCTTCGGCGGTTCGAGGACATAGACGCTGTCCCCGTAGAGCGTGTAGGTGATCGCGGTCGATGGCACCTCGATGACCTGCTCGCTCTTGTCGGACAGGACGTTAAGCGTGGCGAACATCCCCGGGCGCAGCAATTTGTCCGGGTTGGGCACCGTGGCCTGTGCCTGGACGGTGCGCGACTGGTCGTTGACCGCGGGATTGATGGCGGTCAGCGTCGCCTTGAACGTCTTGCCGGGATAGCCGTCGACCTGCACGTCCACGTCCTGCTTCAGGTGCAGGTGGGGAACGTCGGACTGGGGCAGGGTGAAGGTGACGTAAAGCGGGTCGAGCTGCTCCAGGTTGACGATGGTCGTGCCGGCACTGACGTACTGGCCGAGGTTGACCTGGCGGATGCCCACCACGCCGTCGAACGGCGCGCGGATGGTCTTCTTGGCGATGACGGCCTTCTCCTGCGCCACCTGAGCCTGCGAGACTTCGTACTGGGCGCTGGCATTGTCCAGGTCCTGCTTGGAATTCAGGTTCTTCTTCCGCAGGCTGAGAGCACGTTGGAAATTATTCTTGTCCAGAGTCTCCTGCGCCTGGTACTGCTGCAGCAGGGCCCGCTCCTGGCTGTCGTCGAGCTGCACGAGCAACTGCCCCTTGCTTACCTTGTCGCCCGAATGGAAGTCGATCTTCACCACCTTGCCGGCGAGTTCGCTGGACACGTTGACCCCGTTGATGGCGCTCAGCGAGCCGATGGCCTGGATGGCCGGGCGCCACTCGGCCTGCTTCGCGGGGGCGGCGGAAACGGTAACCTTGGGCGGGCCGGCGCTGGCCAGGGCCTTCATGATGCCCATCACCGAGTGGACCTTGATCCCGCCGAAAATGGCGAGGACCAGGAAGATACCGATGAAGGCGAATACGGGGTAAAGCCAACGTTTGGTTGTGGCGGATATCATGCCGATTCTCCGTGGGCGATCGTCAGACAGGGTGGTAGCGGGGCAGACGGACGGCGTTCGCACGGGTGCAGGGGTGTCTGCCCGCGCGGCGGCGGAAAGCAGGGGTATACAGGGAATGCGCGGCCCGAAAGCCGCGAAATTATATAGGGCGCAGCGACAGATTTCATCCCGTTCCCGTTATGGTTTGCTGTTATAGGCAACTATAACACATATCGGGCGCTTGTCCAAACTTCAGGGTAGCGGTCGCGAATCCCCGCAGGCGCCTTCAGGCGACGAGGGTCTTCGCCATCTGGCGGTAATGGTCACGTTCGAAGCCCGCCTTGAGGTAGGCGCGTTCGGCGCCTTCGTTGTCCGCGTCCACGTACAGCCTGATCATTCGCACCCCCGCGGCTCGAGCGGCGTCTTCGACGTGAGCGTACAGCGCGGCGAAGACCCCGCGGCCACGTGCTTCGGATGTGACGTAGTCGCTTTGCAGCCACCATATCCAGGCGTTGCGCCAGTCACTCCATTCACGGGTGACCATGATCTGGCCCAGTGCCTTGCCGTCGCGTTCGGCCAGGAAATAGCGGCCGCGGCCGGGGTCCGCCAGTGCGGCTTCGACGCCCGCCCGCACTACGGCCTCGTCCAGCGTGAGGTTCTCGCTGTCCCTGGCGCAGGCAATCGAGAATCGGGTAACGCGGGCTGCATCGGCCGTGCCCGCTTCGCGGACGTGTATGGCATCGTTCATGAACGCGAGTGTAGCATTGCCACCGGACGCGATGTTAAAATCATCCGTCCGTGTGGGGCGGTAGCTCAGCTGGGAGAGCGTCGCGTTCGCAATGCGAAGGTCGGGAGTTCGATCCTCCTCCGCTCCACCATCCTTCCCGTAATGACCGCGGATTCAGTGGCAGTTCCTGCCGTTGGCGGCGCGGATCCGTCCGCTGCGCGCCACGACGAGGCATCGCCTCAGCGCGAGGCGTGGTGGGGAGCTGACGTACGTGATCGTGCCATTGTGCACGCCGTGCATCATGCCGTCACGCTGGAAGCCGACGTGGTG
>JBJKSR010000176.1:0-3934 GCA_046703965.1 Gammaproteobacteria bacterium
GTGTTGGCCCGTGCCGACCGCTGCCAGCAAGACCGCTGGCATCGCTACATCTATCCCCGCCTTAAAAAAAAGCCCAAAGCGAGAACCGGGCGCTGATTTTTACCGACGAAGCCAGTTTCCGGCAGGACTCCACCCTGCACGCTACCTGGAGCCGCGTCGGCCATCCGCCCGAGGTCCCCGTCAGCGGCGAACGCAAGAGCGTGAAGATCCTGGGCGCGATCGAGCTCTGGCGGGCCCGCTTCCACTACGGGCAAGCCCCCGTCTTCAATGCTTCCACCTACCTGGACTTCCTGCATCGACTGGCCCCTCACTATCGCCGCCGTGGGGCCATCCTCATTCAGGACAACGCCTCGTATCATAAGAACGCTGAAGTCTGGAGCTGGTTCAAGTCCAACCGGCACTGGCTGGAAGTCCACCAACTCCCACCCTACTCTGTAACGCGCCACATTATTCCCACCTGTATTAAGCCTTGTTTCTCAAATTGATCCCTGCCCGGACGGAATGAATCTTGGCAATGAGCGGGAGCGTAATGTGAACTTCTCGATGGGGCGCGCGACAGCCTCGTGATCTCGTCTGTCTTCTTGCCGATGGGAGTTCGGCGGTAGGATTTTGGGAAGGCCGGAGGGCTCTATCAGTGCATACGCTGAGCCCTCCGTTCCGAAGACCAACTCGGGAGTCTTAACCACTCCCGGAAAGGATGGTCATGCAGATTTTACACCCCTTCCCAGGCCCCCTCCAGCAGTATGAGGAAGCCATTGCCGACCCAGACCGCTACCGGCCCGATCATTGCCCGCAATGCGAGGCGCAAGAGCCTCTGGTTGGCCACGGTTTTTATTCCCGCACGCTGGTGGACGCCGCTTTCGACGGCGTGATCCGCGTGCGCCGCTATTTATGCCGATCCTGCCGGCGCACGATTTCTCTCCTGCCGCAGTTCGCCCTGCCGTATTTCCGCTTCAGCGTTTCGGTGATCGCCCTGTTCCTGACGGCTCGCCTCCTCGAAGGCCGCACCCTGGTCGCGGCGGCGGCCACCGCCGCGCCACCTTCCATGCCTTACCAGCGCGGGCAGTTCTGGGTGTGCCGGTTTCGCCGGCAAGCCGAAGCTTTGTGCGCGGCCCTGGCCGCCAAGATCCCGCCCATGCCGGCGGCCCATTTCGTGGCCCGCGCGTTGCTCATGTTGCAGTCGCTGGGTTGGATCGCGGCGCATCGGTTCTTGTTCTCCCAACTGCGCCTGCACCTGTTGGGCTGGCCCCGTTTTCTCGCTCCAGACGGCCGTCCAGCCGCGTTGCCCGCATCAGGCCCGCCCTGAGAAGCGAAAACACACAGCATTTGTCTAGCATCCCGGCCCCTGCCCGCGTAGGTTCGGATTCAAGGAGAGAAACCGATGGACGCCAAAGCCGAAAAAATCGCCTTATTCCGCTACGGCCTGATCGCCCCGCTGGTGCTGGAGCCGCTCGCGCACGGCGAACTTACCCGGCGCGCCCAGGAGATCGCCGCCCGCCACTACGAAATCCCCTACTCCCGACGCACCTCGGTCTGCTTGGACACGCTCCTCAACTGGGTGCGCAGCTACCGCAACGGCGGCTTTGAAGCCCTGGCCCGCAAGCCTCGCCAGGACCACGGGCAGTCGCGCACCATCACGCCCCAGCTCGCCGATCTCATCGAACGCCTCAAACGCGAGAACCCGCACCGCGCCGGCACCACCCTGCTGCGCGAATTGGCGCTCGTCTCCGCACAAAACGAGCCGGCCGTCTCCGCCTCCACCCTTTATCGCTTCCTCAAGCAGCGCGGCCTCACCGCGCGCCAACTGCTCGCTCCCCCAGGCCACAAGAAGTTCGAAGCCCAGTACGCCAACCAAATTTGGCAATCCGATATGCTCTACGGGCCCTACGTCCAGCGCCCCGGCGGCGGCAAGCGGCAAGCCTTCCTCCACGCCGTTCTCGATGATGCCAGCCGCCTCATTCCTCATGCCCAGTTCTACTCTGACCAGGGACTCGACACTTTCCTGGACTGCCTGCGCCAAGCCGTCGCTGCCCGCGGCCTGCCGGTCCGCCTCTACGTTGATAACGCCAAAGTATTCCGTTCAGCGCAATTGGCCCGCATCGCCGCCTCGCTCGGCATCCTGGTCGTGCATACGCCGCCCTATCAGCCGGAAGGCCGTGGCAAGATTGAGCGCTTCTTCAGGAGCGTCCGCGAACAGTTCCTGGCCAATCTGGACCGGAAGCAGGCGCTCGCGCTCGATGACCTCAACCAGCGTCTCTGGGCCTGGATCGACAGCGCCTATCACTTGGCCGGGCACAGCGCCCTCGGCTCAACGCCGCTCGTACGCTGGCAGCGCGACATCGAGCACGTTCGGCAGCTCCCGCCGTCGACCGACCTCCGCCGCCTCTTCTTCCATCGCCTGGATCGTCTCGTGCGTCGCGATTCCACCTTCCTGCTCCAGAACCGTTTTTACGAAGCGCCGCCCGATCTGGCCGGTGAGACTATCGAGGTGCGCTTCGATCCGCTCGATCCGGCGAGCGTCGAGATTTATTTCCAGGGCGAGCCGCGCGGCGCCGCCCGGCTCGTCGATCCTGTCATCAATGCCCAGTTGCCTTCGGTGAAGCGTTCTAAGGCGGCTGAGCCCGAACCCACCGGGATCAACTTCGTCGAACTGCTCAAGCAAAAGAAGGAGGAAAGGTAAGCATGTTCGAAACTTTTTTCGGTTTTAAAAAAACGCCCTTCATCGACAACCCCGACTCGAAGCAGTTGTTCACCTCCCAAGCCTGGGCGCAGGTCCGGGCGCGGCTCGGGTTCCTGGTCGACCATCAGGGCGCCGGCCTGCTCACCGGCGAGGTGGGCGCGGGCAAATCGACTGCGGCGCGCACCTTCACCGCCAGCCTCAATCCCAATCTCTATAAGATCCTCTACCTGCACTGGACCGCGGGCTCGGCACTCGATCTCTTCCGGCAACTTGCCTACCTGCTCGACCTGGTTCCCGCGCACGGCCGTGGCGATCTGGCGCGCCAAATCTCCGACACCATCGTGCGCCTCAATCAAAGCAAGAAGCAGCACCCCATCCTGATCTGCGACGAGGCTCAACTCTTGCCCCATGCCGCCTTGGAACAGCTTCCCCTGCTGCTCAATTTCGACATGGACTCCTCGCACTACCTCACGCTGCTGCTCGTCGGCCAGCCCCTGTTGCGCCGCACCTTGTCGCTCGCGATGCACGAACCCTTGCGCCAGCGCATCGCCGTGCAGTATCACCTGGAGGGGCTGTCGCGCGAGGAGCTTGACGCCTATCTTGCTCACCAGTTGAAAGCCGCCGGCGTCTCCCAACCCTTATTCGATGACACGGCCCGCCAGGCGCTCTATCAAGCCAGCAAGGGCATCCCGCGCAAGATTAACAAACTGGCCCGAGCCGCCTTGAGCCTCGCCGCCCAGCGGAAAATCTCCTGCGTCAATGAAGCCATTCTGCTCGACGCCACCAGCGAGGCTCTGTTATGAACACGTCCGCGGGCGCGAAAAATGCGGAGTCGAGCGTCCTCTCGCTCGCCCAGTTGCTGGAGCAACAACCGGCGGCCGCGCCCGCCGGCCTGGTCGAACCCGGACTGCTGCCGCCCCAGGGCATTCTGTTCGTGGGCGGCGAGCCCAAGGTCGGAAAATCGCTGCTGGTCTCGAACCTCGCGCTGGCTCTGGCGGCCGGCTCGGATCGCCTCGGCTTCTCGATTCCCGCGCCTCGCCGCGTGCTGGTCTGCCAGTTCGAGTTGCCCGTCCCGCAGTTCATCCGCCGTCTGGCCACCATGCGCCACGCGTTGGGTTCGGCGGCCGATCAAAACCTGCTGGTGGATACGCGCGCCAGCGGCCATCTGCTCAGCGCGCCCCAGGGCCTGAATCACTTCCTTGCCGCCGCCCGCGCCGCCTCGGCCGAAATCATCCTCCTCGACCCGCTCTACTC
>JBJKSR010000177.1:0-4245 GCA_046703965.1 Gammaproteobacteria bacterium
ATGGCCTGGCCAGCTGTAGCTCGCGGGCCGGTGAGTGGAATGGCTCGCCATGAGCGAGCCGGCCTATACAGCAACCCGCCGAAAGGCATTGTCCGGAACAGCGGAGCCTCTCGGCGGGTGCTGTGGCCTGCGTGCGTTCCTGCCTACTGCGGCGTGAAGCCGCACGCATCAGGCGTGAGCGTGGTGGGTGTCCACGTGATCTTCGGCAGCTTGTTCTTGACCAGCAGCTCGTTGAAGTCGCTGATCTGCTGCCCCGCGTTCTTCCATGTGACCACGGTGCGGTTGTAGTGCGTGCAGTCGCTCTCCCAGGTGGCCATCTGTGTCGGGGTGGGCGCCATATCCAGACCCACCTGCATCATGCTCACCATGGTGTTGTAGTCGTTGTTCAGATCCAGGAAGGATCTGAGTGCGTTGGGCTTCTTGTGCGCGCCGGTCAGAAACGCCATGCGACGGGCGCGGGGCGAGAGGGGCACACCGCCAATCCTGTTCAGCGCCGCCTCGAGCTTCTTCGCCTGCGTCTCCACATCGGGCGGGAGCTTCTGCTTCATCAGATTGGCAAGCTGCTTCTGAACGGCCTTCACCTCGCGATGTCCCTGATAGCTCTGCTTCATGCCTTGAACGGAGAGCAGGGTGAGGGCGTTCTGGCTGCGCAGCCCGGCCATCAGCGTGGCGCTCTGTCCGACTCGCGGATCGTTCACGACCGTCACCGTGCGGGTGTACACCTTGCCGCCCACGGTCAGCTTCAGCGTGTAGACGCCGGGGATCACCTGTGCCCCATGCGGACCGGGCGTGGTTTCGCCCGCTACGGTGTTCATCTGATTCTCCAGATCGTGCTTGAGCGCGGGCGGATCGTCATCGCGCAGATCCCAGGTGACGCGGTTCAGGCCGACATGGGTGCTGAGCGCGCGTGACTGGGGAGTGGCCAGCCAGTACCGGGGGAACAACTGCCCTTTGATGGGCGGCGGCAGTCTGCTGGACATGGTGCGGACCAGGTTGCCCTTCGCGTCGAAGACCTGGAGCGTAATCTGCCCGGCTGGCTTCTGATTCAGGTAGTAATCGAGGATCGCCCCATACGGCGGGTTCTTCGCCTGAGGCACTTCGACCGAGAACGGCTGGTCCCAGTTGCTGTTCTCGCGGGAACGAATCGCATCCTCGGGCTTGTAGAAATAGACGGACGAGGAGCTGATGGTCCGGGCGTCGGCCGCGATCTGACGCAGCGGCGTGAAGTCGTCGAGCACCCAGAAGCCGCGGCCATAGGTCGCGATGACCAGGTCGTTCTGGTGATCGAAGGTGTGGACGTCGATGTCGCGGATGGAGGTGCTGGGCAGATTCTGGCGCAGCGACTGCCAGTGATCGCCGTTGTCGAAGCTGACGTAGACCGTCGTCTCGGTGCCGGCAAACAGCAGGCCCGGCTGCTTCGGATCGACACGAACGGTGTTGACCCAGCTGCCGGTGCGCTCGTCGCGTGGCAGGCCGGTGACGATGGGTGTCCAGGTCCTGCCGCCGTCGACGGTGCGCCAGATGAGGGGGACATCGGCGTCCTCGGTTTTCGGTATCTTCGGCTGGAAGCGCCCGGCGCTGATGCGACCGGCGACGAACGCGGTGTCGACGGTATCACCGGCGTCGATCGTGCTGAACTGCGTGTGCGGCGGGACGTCCGGGATGTTGGTGACATTGGTCCACACCGTGCCGTGGTCCAGCGTCCTGTAGATCTGCCCGTTCGTGCTCACTGTCCAGATGACGCCCGGCGCGACCCTGGAAATGGAGAAATCCGCGATGGCGGGCGGACGCTTCGGGAGCGCCTTCTTCTTGCCCGCCGTCTTCGCGGCGGCCTTGGAGGCACCCGCCGTCGCCGCCTTGCCCGCCATCTTGCCAGCGGGCTTGGCCGTCGGCTCCGGCGGCGCCTCGCCGCAGGCCATCTGTGGATGGCCCTTGAGCGTGGTCAGGTCAGGACTGACGACCGTCCAGGAATGGGCACCATTGTGCGAGACGAGCAGGCACTGATAAGCGAGGTAGAGCGCACCGGGGTCAAAGGCCACATCGAACTTCTTCGGGACCTCTCGAGCGGCATGGTACTTATCAGCATGCACACCGAAATCGGGCGCGACGTTCTCCCACTGCCCGGTTCTCATGTTGATCTTGATCAGGCCGTTCCCGCCGCCGCCCGGTCCGTACCCGACACCGTAGAGGATGTGGGGGTTGCGCGGATCGGGCGTGATGAAGCCGAATTCGGAGGAAGGCAGCGGGCTCCAGTCCGTGATGTCCACCTGGCCCCAGTTGCTGCGGCTCTTGATCATCACCGCGCCGGTATCCTGCTGCGCCCCGATGATCCAGTAGGGATACTGACGCGTGGTGGCGACGTGGTAGATCTGCGAGATCGGTTGCGTGTACCACAGGCTCCAGGTCCTGCCATTGTCGAGCGTGACGCTCGCCCCCTGGTCGGCGCCGACGATCATGCGCTTGCCGTTCGCGGGATCGATCCACATCTTGTGATAGTCTTCGCCGCCCGGCGCGCCTTTGAAGACGTGGAACGTCACGCCGCCGTCGGTGGAACGGTACAAGGCGGTGCTCGCCGTGTACACGACGTCCGGATTCTGCGAGTCCACCCAGACGCCGCAGCTGTAGGCGCCCTGCCCGTTCCCGATGCGGGTGTCCTTCCCGGCCATGTGCTTCCACGTGGCGCCGCCGTCCAGGGAACGGAACAGGCCCGAGCCGTGTTCGATGTCATTGCCGACGATGTAGATGCGCCGGCCGTGGGTGTGCATGGCGATGGCGACCGCCACGCGACCGGGGAACGGCGGGATCTTGATCTGCTTCCACGTCCTGCCTTCGTCCGTGGACTTGAAGAGCTCCGGGTTCTTCTTCTTCGTCTTCCCCACGGCCGCGCCGAAGCCGATTCCCCCGTTGCCCTGCGTGGCCGCCAGCATCACACTCGGATCGTCGTAGGCGTATTCCAGGTCACGGGTGCCCTTGTAGCCGGCAGGCTTCAGGACGTTGACCCAGGTCTTCCCCCCGTCCGTGGAGCGGTACACGCCTCCGCCGTGGTGATGATTGTCGCCGAGCGCGGAGGCCAGCACGAGATCGGGATTGCGGGGATCGACGAGGATCCGGTCGATCTTCACGGTGTCCTCGAGCCCGATGCGGCGCCAGGTCCTGCCGGCATCCGTCGACTTCCACATGCCGTTGCCGAGGCTTCCACCAATCGGGTCACCGGCGCCCGCGTAGATGATGTCGGGATCCGACGGAGCCACCTGGATCGCGCCGATGCTGTCCACGCTCTTGATCTGATCGAAGATCGGGAACCAGGTAACGCCCGCGCTGGTGGTCTCCCAGATGCCGCCCTGGGGCGTGCCCATGTAGAACGTACCGGGCTGCCCCATCACACCGGTCACCGAGGAGATACGTCCGCCATGAAATGGCCCGACATTACGCCACGTGAGTCCTGCGTACAGGCTGGGGTCGACCTGAGCCCGCGCTATCGGAGCGGATGCCATCATGCCCGCTGCAATCAAGACGCCACAAGCTGCCCACGAACGCTTCATCATCCGAGCACACCTTTCTCAGGGTTGCCAGAAGTCGCAGGAATGCCACGAGTGCACGGCGTAGTATACAGTAACGTCACCGCGACTCATGGCCGTCGATCGTCGCCGGAAATGGATGAGGAAGGGCGCGCCAACGCATCTCAGGCTGCGAGTCGGTTGCAGAATCTATCCCCCGACCGGGCTCCCGGCGTTTCAGTGCGCCAGAACGGCTCGGGCTCGTGCAATATCGGATTGCAGATGCCGTACGGCCTTGCGCTCATCGTGCATGTACCCGTTCGCCACCTGCGTCATCTCCAGAGTAGGACGCACGAAGGCAGCGTCCACCCGCGCATAGATCGCGCTCAGCCAGGAGCGTAGCCGCGGGGGAAAGACATCGAAGCCCCGGCTGGACTGTATTCTGAAATCGATCACATCCCCGATGTCCCGATTGAGGTTCCCCAACACCTGCCGCGCCTGATTTGCGTCTACCTGCCGATCGGCCGCGGCCTTGGTGAGCCTGCTGCGCACGTCCGTCGCCTGGTTCAGCGTGATGTCGAGCTGGTTGATCGCGGCCTGGATTTTCATCAGCAGCGCAAACCGTTGCTGCAGCCCGGCCTGCGTGGTGGACAGATTGGGATCGAGCTCGACCACGAACGATTGCCTCCGCGTGGTCTCACCATACGTCAGCACGGCGTCATACGTTCCCGGCACGACTTCCGGGCCG
>JBJKSR010000178.1:0-3250 GCA_046703965.1 Gammaproteobacteria bacterium
GTGCTCGCCCGGGATGTTCATGAAGCGCGGCAGGCCGGCGCCGGTGCCGACGAAGATCTTGTAGAAGCCGGCGTTTTTGAGGTCCTGGATGGTGGCCGTCTTGCCGACGACGAAGTTCTTGACGAACTTGCCGCCGAGGCGGTCGATCTTGCCCACCACGTCGTCGATCAGGGTGTTGGGCAGGCGGAACTCGGGGATGCCGTAGCGCAGCACGCCGCCGAGGTCATGGAAGGCCTCGAACACCGTCACCGGATAGCCTTCCACCGAGAGCAGGTAGGCGTTGATAAGGCCGGCGGGGCCCGAAACTACCAACGCGATCGGAGGCTTCTCGTCCTTCACCCAGGGGCAGACATAGTCCTTCCATTCCGACTCGTCGACGCCCAGTTCCTGCTCCAGCAGGCGCTGGCGTTCGGGCAGGTACCACTCGAGCTGACCGATCTCGATCGGCCGCCCGGTGATGTTGCAAACGCCTTGGCACTGATGCTCCTGCGGACAGACGCGGCCGGTGACGTTCGGCAGCGGGTTGGAGTCCTGGATCAGCTTGAGGGCATCCTTGAGCTTGCCCTGGCCGAGAAGGTTGATCATGTCCGGGATGTGGATCACCACCGGGCAGCCGCCCTTCTTCTTGGCATTGATGAGGGCGCCGATCTCGCAGGGCCGGTCGGAGCACTGCTTGTCGCGCAGCACTTCGAGCCAGACGAACAGATCGACCTCGCGGATGGAATAGCCCAGGGCGCGGTAGCCGAGATAACCCGTGGTCACCAGCTCGAAGTCGTTCTTGCGCTCTTCGGGCGGGCGGACATAGGGGTGGATGAAGCTGCCGCTCGGCCAGTCCTGCGACAATCCCTTGAACATCGGGTAGCGGTCGCCAAGGTGCTGGTCGATCGCGGCGATGAACTTGCGCTTGAACTTGAGCGGAACCGCCCAAATGAAGCGCTGCAGGATGGTCGACATATCGTCGCCGCGCAGCAGGATGGCCCACAGCGCCTTGGTGAAGTCGGCCCCCAGCTCGTTCTGCTTGAACTCCCAGACGATCGCCGCAGTGCCGTCGTCGATGAAGACCTGGCGCAGGGATTTGGGATCGTTCAGGAGCCGCTTGCGTAAGAGCTGAAGCTGCTTCTGGAAGACCTGGAAGGCTTCCGTGCCTTCCAGTTCCTCGATCTCATGCTCCGTCGTTTCGAGGGCGTTCGCCACCTTGCGGTAGCGGACGAGATCCTCGCCGACAGTATCTTTGATGGCCTCACTGCTCATGAATGATCTCCGCGTCGCAGTTGGCGGCGATGCGCGCCAGTTTGCTCTTGAGTTCCGGCGTCGGCTTCACCTTGGTGGCCGCACCAGCGATGAGGTGTGCGACTTCCTTCGGTGCGCCGTCGATCACCAGCTTGGTCTTTTCGAACAGCTCGGGCATTTCCGTGTAGCAGGTCTTGCAGTTCGTGCACTTGCCGATTTCCGCTTCGTCCATGCTCACGAAGGCGCCATTGCCGTTGCCGTTGGCAGCCGGAGCTGCGGCCGGAGCCGCTGCAGCGCTGCCGTTGAGCGCCACACCGATGCCGCCCGCTGCCGGAGCCTTCGACGAGGCCGCCAGTTCGCTCATCGCGCGGGCGATGGAGTCGATGGCGTTTTCCTTGTCGTCGACCGCGGCCTTGTACTGGGCCTGCAGGGCTTCCATCTCGACCTTGTGGGCGGCGTCGACCATCTCGACGTTGATGCCGGCCAGGTATTGCAAGGTCCGCCAGTACCGCCGGCGTTCCTCAACCAGCCTGACCAGCGTGTCCGACACCTGGAGCTTGACCAGCTTCTTGGCGTCGTCCGTCGAGTAGATGAACGGCACCTTGCCGTTGCGCTCGCCGGCCGGCAGAGCAACATACTCTGCGACCGGGAGGGCGTCGGCGTCGGCCGCCAACTTCTTGAACTGCTTCTTGAAGCGGGTCTCGGTCCGCGCGAAGTCGGCCGGCGTGAACGGCACCTCCAGCAGCTTGGTCTCGCCATTCTCGACATGCTCGATGGTGGTGGTCGCCCAGTCCTTGGCCGGTTCCGGGTTGCCGTCCAGCGAGAAGCGGGCGTGCAGGTCCGTGCCCTTGGATGGGTCGTGGACGAACACCGGGTTCAAGCGGGATTCCGCCGCCAGACGCGAATGCTCGGCCGAGGCGGAGTCCGCAATGCCCTGCTCACCCTGGCACGGCGTGTAGACGTCGAACAGGGCCGGTGAGGAGTTGTGGTTGAGGTAGGCCATCAACGACTTCAGGAAGTGGCCCTGAAGCGCGGTGGACGACTGGACCACGAAGACGTTCGGGTGGAACGCCGCGATCAGGCCCAGTTCCTTGCGGCTGTCCTGCTTGCCGGCATGGGCCGCGCCGAAGCGCGCCAGGTCGGAGTCCTGTCCCGTCAGCGAGGCCGTCGAGGTCTGGCCGCCGGTGTTGGAGTAGGCGCCGGTATTGAGCACCAGGGTCTTGATCGGGGTGGAGGTCGCCATGATGCGCGACAGTGAGCCGAAGCCGATGTCGTAAGTGGCGCCGTCGCCGCCGATGCAGAACACGGTCGGCATCAGAGCCAGCTCTTCCTGGGTGAAGTCCGCCCAGCTGAAGGTGCGGAAGAACTTGTCCTGCACCTCGGCATCATAGTCGTCGTCCAGCTCAAGCTTGGCGGTGCGCAGGGCGATGACGTCGGCCACCGCTTCTGCCGCGATGCCTTCGAACAGGCCCTTGGCGATCGCCGGGTGATCCTGGAACAGGCTGTTCACCCACGGGTCGTTGTAGGGATTGAACGGGAAGGTCGAGGCATAGACGCTCGAGCAGCCCGTGGCGTTGGCAACCACCGACGCCGAGGGACCCTTGCCGGACGGGCCGGACTCGAAGTGATAGAGGCGCTTCTCAAGGGTTTTGACCGTCTTCTCGATACGCTCCTTGCGCGCCTTGTCGCTGACCGAGGCCAGCTTGGCGTTGAGCTTCTCGATGAGGGACTCGAGATCCTTGATGTGGACCTTGCGGCGGGCCTGCTGCACGGCGCTGTTGGCGCTGGTGACCAGGCGGATCGCCGTCACTTCACCGCAACCGCGGCAGCCGCCATGACCGCCCGTCGTGGTGTAGTAGTTGTTGCGATCGAGCATGTAGCGCTTGATGTCGCCATCGGGCTTGACCGCGTCTTCGACGAACCGGGACGGCGTGTTGGCGGTCCGGCTGAGGAACTCGAAGCGGCTCTGCAAGGTCTCAAGCAGCGCATTGTCCTGGTCGCGCTTGACCAGAGCGTGCGG
>JBJKSR010000179.1:0-15462 GCA_046703965.1 Gammaproteobacteria bacterium
CCCCACAGGGCCAGAGGCACCAGCTTGATCGCGACGCGTTTTTCGAATTGCCTGTCGGCCCGTTCGGCGAGGTAGACGACGCCCATGCCGCCATGGCCGAGTGGCTGCGTCAGCCGGTAGGCCCCCATCCGCCTTCCCGTCGCATCCGCAGACAGGCCGTCAAGGCCGCTGCGGCGCGCCAGATCGGAAAAGTAGTCTTCCGCCTTATTGCCCGCATCGAGCAGCGCCTCCACCTCACCACGCAGCGCCGCGTCACCGCCGCACTCTGCATCAAGGTAGCGATCGCGTTCACCGGGGCCGAGCGTGGCGGCCCGGGAAAACAACCATTCGATTCGTCGCCAGCGCGCCGTCATGATCCTCCCCCGCCCCGGTCAACCGTGCGTTTCGGACAGTTCCCTTACCAGCCATGCGCTGGCCAGCGCCCAGTCCCGCTTTACCGTCGCCGGAGACACTGCCAGCGCCTGCGCCGTATCCTCTATGGTCAGGCCGGCAAAAAAGCGGCATTCGACGACCCGGCATTGCCGTTCGCCGAGTTTCTCCAGGCGCCGCAGCGCGGAATCCAGTGCAAGCAACTCATCCGCCGAGCCTGCGGCGGAATTGCGCTCTTCATCAAATTGCAAGTCGTCGACGCCGCCGCCGCGCTTGGCGGCGCGGCGCTTCTGGGCATGGTTGATCAGGATCTGCCGCATCGCTCGCGCCGCTACGGCAAGGAAGTGCCCACGGTCGGCAAGCTTCAGCGACCTGGAATCGGAAAGCTTGAGATAGGCCTCGTGTACCAGCGCCGTGGTATGCAAGGTTTCCTGGGCCGTCCAGCCGCGTCGTTCGGCATGTGCCAGACTGTGCAGCCGGCCATAGAGCGCCGCGAACAGCCGGTCGAGGGCATCTCCATCACTTGCCGCAAGCGACTCCAGCAAGATGCTAATGTCTTAGTCTGCTTCCATGGCCGGCAGACCGTACTGGACTCTCGAAGTATAGCGCCGCATTCGCGCAAAGCGGTAATGGCGCCGATTGGTCGGGATGCCGCCACCGGAACTGCAGGCGCCGGAAAGGGGACGAGGCGGGAAGCGGCGTATCGGCGGTTGGCACCCAGTCCATGGTAATGTCATCGGCCGGAGACCTTGGCAGCCTGTACAGGTACGCCGCGTCCGGTCCCGGGCCGCCGCTGTAATCGGGCACCGTGGTCGCGACCGCCGTACGGCCGGACAGCGCCACGGCAAAGCCTAGGAGCTCGCCCGGCACGGGACCTTCCGTCGTAAACATCGGGCCCCGCCTCCAGGCGCCATTCGATCGGGTGAACAGATACGCCGCGCCGGTCGCCGGATTACTCCCTACGGCCGCCGTCGACGCGCCCACCACGGCAGTGGCACCGCTCCTGGACAAGGCGACCCCGCTGCCGAACGATTCGGGCCCGATGCGCGCATCCCCGGTAAGCTTCTGGACCTGGCTCCAGTGTCCGTGCGATTCGTCAAAGACATATGCGGCTCCGTCACCGGACGCGCCGCCCGCCCCCTGCGCGCCGATGAGAGCGGTGAAACCCGACAGCGCCATGACGTAACCAAAGCAGTTGCCGGGCCCGCCGTCACGGGCGGCGAGCTTCTGAGTCTGGCTCCAGGTGCCGCCCGATTCGGTGAAAACATAGACGCTTCCCTCGCGCGAACGGAACGACCTGCAGATCGACGCACCAACGAGAATGGTCTTGCCCGAGACGGCAACGCTGTCCGCGAAATAATCCCTCATGGCGCCGTCGCGGGCACTGAGCTTCTGCACTTCGTGCCACGTGCCATGCCTCCGGGTGAACACATACGCGGCACCCTGGAAGGATTTGTCCCCCGGTGCACCGATGACCGCGGTGGCGCCTGAAACCGCGACCGAATGACCGAACCCCTGACCGGGGAATCCGTCGCTCGCGGTCAGCTTCTGCACCTCGCGCCAGCTACCGCCCGACCGGATAAAAACGTAGGCATCGCCCCGGCCTTTGTCCTTGTGCGACGCACCGACAATCATCTCGTTGCCATCCACCGATACCGATATGCCGAATCCGTCGCCCGAACGGCCGTCGCTGGCGATAAGCGTCCGGGTCTTGCTCCAGGTGCCGTTGGAATTCTCGAACACATAGACGGCGCCCTGATGCACGTTACCGCCAACGCGCGCACCCGGTTCCGAAATAACGAATGTGTTGCCGGATGCGGCGGCCGCATATCCGAAAAAACCGCCCTGCGCCGGCTTTCCCCCGGTGACTCTCTCTTCGATCCGGGGTCGATTGGCCCCGGCCCCCTGCACGGCGGGCACGGCCATCAATCCACGAGCCGACGCGGCACCGGCAGCCAATACCGATGCCGGCATCGTCCCGAGAAGAAGCCCGGTACCGAGTATCGCCAACCAACGCGGCCTCATAACGCCCCTCGAGCCGATGCCGATGTCTTGCGATGCAAACCCCATGGTTCTAAAGTCCTGGATCGTATGACTGCATCTTTGTAACCTTCCCCGCTTGCAGCATACACCCGGCGCCCCGTCGACCGCACCCGGGCCATGGCCGCACCCCGCGCAAAAATCCGGATACAGGGCACACTATTCCGCATCGGGTCAGTCGGACGGATCCGCCACAATGCGTTCGAGGCGATATCCGCCATAGGCTTCCGCCTTCAACGTGCCATAGCGCTGCCATGCCTCGGGATGGGTCAAAAGATCGTCGATTACGGGTTCGACCGGCGATCCGGCCCGTGGGCGCAATCCCACCCCGTATTTGCGGCGGCCCGGGATGGGCATATTCTCGTCGGCCTTGCGCCGCCAGGCTTCGCCGCCCGGCGTGACCACGTAAATCCACAATGGCCGGCCCTCGGTGTCCCTGATCCGCGACGGACGGGCAACGATATAGCCGCGGTATCGGGCGCCCAACCCCTCGGGACGGGAATTCTGCCTGCCGGTCGTATAAATGTCGTATCTGCCCCAGCCGAATACGATCTCGTATCGTTGCTCGGCATCGCCGGAATAGCAAAACGCGAGATATTTGTGCATTCATCGTCCCCCGCACGCCGATTCCGGCAACCGGAGTCCACTGCCCTCCACCGTGCGGCCGCCCAATCCCTTCTCCACATGCACCTGTCCGGCTTCGATTTCCCATGCACCGCGAGGGGCCGCGTTGGGGGTGCCCGCTCCCCCCGCCGAGGGAGCGGGCACCGACCCCGCCGTTCAGGCTTTTTGGTATCGGCGTATCAGCGCGGCACCCAGCGCGAGCAACCCCAACACGATCAAGGCATAGCCACCGAAACTGCCGCCACCGCCGCCACCGCTCGGCGGCGGGGGCGAAGGCGGCGTGGGGGCCGCACTGATCTCCGTCGCGCCGCTGGCGGTCACGGCCGGGGTCGCCTCGGCGACGCCCGCCATGGTGGTCACGGTAGTGCCCGCACTGCCCGTAGCCTTGAAGGTGACATCTGCCGTGGCCGTGCCTGCATTGCCATCGATCGGCCCGAAATCGCAGGTCACCATGCCCGAGGACTGACTGCAACTGCCCTGCGAGGCCATAGCGGAGACGAAGCTCGCCGCCGCCGGCACCGCAACAGTCACGGCGACAGCCGGCGAGGCGTAGGTCGAGGAATTGGTCGCAATCGCCTGGCTCACGAAGGTCGAGCCGGCCGGGGCGGTGGTGGGCACGCTCACGGCCAGCCCGAGGTCGGACGCACCGTAAATATAGCCCGCATCCGGCCCGGACCCACCGCCGTAATCCGGAACCGTGGTGGCAACCACGGTATTGCCCGAAATGGCGGCAGCGAAGCCGAGCAGTTCACCCGGGGACGTATCGCTGGCCGCCAGCTTCCATTTGTCGCCCGTCGAAGTGAACACGTAAACCGCGCCCGCCGCACTCGCCGCAACGGGTGCACCGACCACCGCGGTGGTGCCGGACTCGGACAGCCCGACGCCACTTCCGAACTGTTCCGGCCCGATGCTGGTGTCGCCGGTAAGTTTTTCAACCTGGCTCCACGCGCCGGCCGAGTCGATGAAAATGTAGGCAGCACCCTCGCCGGCGACACCCCCTTCCGTGGCACCCAGCGCGCCGATGAGGGCGGTGGTGCCGGACAAGGCCGAGGTGTAACCGAAGCAATCGCCGGTTCCGCCGTCGCTCGCGGTCAGCTTCTGCGCCTGGGTCCAGGTGCCTCCGGCCTCGGCGAAGACATAGGCGGCGCCCTGTGGCGAATTCGGCCCCTGGCAGGTGGCCTCGCCAACAAGTGCATTCGTGCCCGAAACCGCGACGCTGGCGCCGAAGAAATCGCCCGGTGCGCCGTCGCTCGCGGTCAGTTTCTGCGCCTGGGTCCACGAGCTTCCGGACTCCGTCAAGACATAGGCGGCGCCCTGGTAGGAATTGTCACCGGGCGCACCGACCACGGCGGTGGTGCCGGAGACCGCTACCGAATAGCCATACCCCTGGCCCGCCGTGCCGTCGCTCGCAAAGCCCTCGCCGTCCTGGCTCCAGGTGCCGCCCGATTCGGTAAAGGTGTAGAAAGCGCCCTGCCCGGCATGTCCCGGCGCACCAACGAAAAGCGTGGTGCCGGATACCGAGATCGAAATGCCGAATTCGTCACCTGCCCCGCCGTCGCTGGCGACGAGTTTCTGAGCCTGGCTCCAGACACCGTTCGACTTGTCGAACACATACACGGCCCCTTGGTGGGCATTGCCACCTACGGTCGCAACCGGCTCGCCGATGAACACGGTGTCTCCGGAGGCCGTGGCCGAATACCCGAACAGGCCGCCCTGTTCCACGTCGCTGCCCGTGACCTTTTGCTGCAACCAGACCATCGGATCGACCGTGAGTGGGTAGCGGGCATCGCGATCGCTCACCACGATGCGTACCCCGGCTCCGTCACGTTCCAAACGGGACGGGACCACGGATCCCGTGGCATCGGTAACCACCAGTTTCCCGTAACGCAGCACGCCCCAGCCAAGGGCTTTTCCACGCCGGCTGGCCTTTCCACTCGCGGCGAGCACGAGCGCGAGCCTGCCCTGCCCCCTGGGCCGCCTGGCGACGGTGAAACCCTGTTCGAAGCCCATGGGCAGCACTCGCCACCATTCGGTGACGTCGCCGTGGACATAGCGCACGCGGTTATTTGCGACCACGGGCTTTACGGCGCCTATGTCGTGCATCTCTGCACCCCGTCCCCAGGCGCTCAGGTGCAGTGCGAGTGGATGCGCGCCCCTGGCGCGGAAGTGCGCGCCGCTTCGATCGAAGCAACCTGCGAGCCGCCTTTGTGCGACGGTCACACAGCCCCCCTTCAGGCGATACGCCGAGCCGCCATCGCGTGCCAGGGTGCGATAAAGCACCGGACGCAATGCGGGTGGCACGGCCGGTACTCCGCGAGCCGACGCGGAACCGGCAGCCAGCGCAGGTGCCGAGAACACGCCGAGCAGAAGCGCGGCGCACAGTACTGTCAGATGACCTGATTTCATGACAAAGTCCCTCCAATCGGACCCATTTGCTTTGCGGATCGGCTCAAGAACGAGCCGCTCCTACCCCTTTAAACCGGAAAATGCGGCGTCAGGGCTCAATCGGATCGCCGGGCGTCACTCCGTCGGCCACGGGCCGCGGAGACGGGGCCGCTCGGTTTCGGGCCTCAGGTAACGGCCGGCGACTCTTGTTATCCTTGATGGATTGCAGGAGGATTCTTCATGAGCGAAAGCGTATTCATTACCGGGATTTCCAGCGGGCTCGGGCGCGGACTCGCCGAGCAATACCTGGAGCGCGGGTGGACCGTTTACGGGCTGAGCCGCCGCGGCGCCGGGTTCGAGCACGAGCGATTGCACGAGACGAAGGCCGACCTTTCCGACCTCGATGCCATTCCCGGCGTGCTCGACCGCCTGATCGGCGACACACCGATCGACGTCGCCATCCTCAACGCCGGCATCCTCGGCGAGTTCAAGGCGATGCCCGAGATCGGCCTGGACGAGCTGCGCCGCGCCATGGACATCAATGTCTGGGCCAACAAGGTGATACTCGACTGGTTCGCCGCGCACCACGCGCCGCGGCAGGCCGTGCTGATCTCCTCGGGCGCCGCCGTGACCGGCCACGAGGGCTGGGGCGGCTACGCACTCTCCAAGGCGGCGCTCAACATGCTCGCCCAGCTCTATGCACACGACCTGCCGGAGACGCATGTCGCCGCCTTCGCTCCCGGCCTGATCCACACGGCCATGCAGGACCACATCTACGAGAAAGTCGACGAAAGGCGCTTCCCGTCGGTGAAGCGGCTCAAGGAAGCGCGCAATACGCCCGATATGCCCGAACCGGCGGAAGCGGCACGGATGATCGCCGACGCCATAGAGAAACTGCCCGAGCGCATCGACAGCGGCCAGTTCACCGACATCCGCCAGTTCTGACGGCCGAAGCCTTGTTCTGGCTGTCGCTGGTCATCCTGTTGGTCTGGCTGGCCGCGGCCGCGGAGATGATCGAGGGCAGCCGCAAACTCCCGCGGCTGGATCGCTTCGCGCCTGCCGCCGACGGCCCCGGCCTGCCCGCGTTCACCATCATGGTACCGGCACGCAACGAGGCCGATACGCTGGGTCCCGCAATGCGCTCTCTGCTTGCGCTCGATTACCCCCGGTTCGACGTGATCGCAGTCGACGATCGCTCCGAGGACGGCACGGGCGATCTCCTCGACGGATTCGACGATCCCCGGCTGACCGTGGTGCATGTCGACGAATTGCCGCCCGGCTGGCTCGGCAAGAACCATGCCTTGCACCTGGGCGCGAGCCGAGCCAAGGGCGACTGGTTGTTGTTTACGGATGCCGACGTGGTCTTCGCGCCCGATACCCTGCGCCGGGCGGCCACGGCGCTCGCTGACACCGGCGCCGATCACCTCACCGCGATGCCGCGCCTGACGGGCGCCTCGCGGGCGCTGAAGGTTGCACTCCCGGTGTTTTCACTATGCTTCGCGCTGGCGCAACGCCCGTGGCGGGCCTCCGACCCGAAAAGCCGCGCCTACGTCGGCATCGGCGCCTTCAACCTGGTGCGCGGGGCCGCCTACACGGCGGTGGGCGGCCACGCGGCATTTGCCGACGCGCCCCATGACGACCTGTCGCTCGGCCGGGCGATGAAAAGCGCCGGCTTCCGCCAGCTTTGCCTGAACGCGGACCGATCGCTCTCGATCCAGTGGTACCGGACGCTGCCCGAGTTCGTCCGCGGCCTGGAGAAAGGCACCTTCGCGTACTTCAACTACCGGCTGGTGCTCGTATTCCTCGTGACGCTGGAACTGCTGGGCTTCTTCGTGTGGCCCGTCGCCGGCCTGTTCCTGCTGCACGGCTCGGCCCTGGCGCTGGATGCCGCGGCCGCAGGCGCGATGCTCGCCCTCGGCGCGCTCGGCGCCTATCGTTTGCGCTTTTGCCCGCTCTACGGCTTCGCCTACCCGCTTGGCGCGGTGGTCATGGTGGTCGTGCTCTGGAACGGCGCCATCAAGATCCGGCGCCGCGGCGGCCTCGAATGGCGCGGCACCTTTTATCCCCTCGACAAGAAAGGCTAGCCGGGAAAATCAATGCAGACGCGGCGGTCGGTCGAAATCCTCTTCGCCCTGCCGAGGTGACGGCCGCGGCGGAGGCTTCACGCGCGGGGGCGCCGATTCCGGGGGCGGCGGCTCGCGCCACAGGTCGCCGATCACCGGGTCCTCGCTGTCGTCGAGTTCCACTTCGAAGCTGTAGCGCTTGCGTGGCGGGATCGGGTCGAGCCGAAAGAGGGTTACCGAACAAAGCAGGCCCATGATGGCGCCCCAGCCGTGCGAGGCCCAGGAGATGTGCTGGTCGCCGTTGGGTACGATGGCCACCAGCGCCGTCCCATAGAGGAAGGCCACCGCGCAGGTGATGGCGGCCGACGTGCGGTCGCGGCGCAGTATCCCGGCGATGATCAGGAACACGATGAAACCCATCACCAGGCCGCTGGCGCCGATATGGAAGGCCGGCCGCCCGGTGAACCACACACCGATGCCCGTGCCGATCCAGATGACCGGTATCACGATCCGGCTGGCCCGCGGGTAGCCGTAAAGAAGCGCGGTACCGAGGATCAGGAGCGGACCGGTATTGGCCAGCAGATGCTCCCAGGAGGCGTGCAGCAACGGCTCGAATACGATTCCCACGAGACCGAACAGGACATGCGGCTGGACGCCGAGCACGCCCCAATTCCATCCGCCGAGACTCTCGATGAGCCGGATCCACCACAGGACGGCCACGAAGATGAAGCTCGCGCTCAAGGCGACCTGCATCCGGCGGCCGGATTCGCGCCGCAATCGCTCTTCGTGGCTCGTATGACTCATCCTGGATATTCGTTCGTCAGCGGTGCCGGCGGATCGCCCGCACCGAAAGCTCGACGTCCATTGTCGCCGCTGCACGCAGCGGGCGCAACACGCCGACGGCCGTCTATGCCGCCCGTCCCCGGCGCCCGGGCTACAGGGAGAACAGTGCCGCAGCGGGAACGAGAGCGTCACCGCGGGCACCCAGGTGCACGATGATGTCCGGATAGACCACGCGTTCTTCCTTGTCGTCATGGCTGTCGAGCAGTCGCACGAACCTGCGGCGGGACTCCGGCGCCTGCACCGAGGCCAGGTAGCGCCGGATGTGACCGTGCTCGTTCTCCAGGCCGCGCACCCACGGCTCCCGGCCCCCGCTCTCGAGATAAGCCGGAAACACCAGCGATTCCTCGATCCGGATATGCCGCTCGAGCGCCGCCCGCAGACAGGCCGAGTAACCGGCGTCCCCGCGCAGCAAGCCGGCAAGCGCCGCTTCGATGACGAGATGATCGCGTCGGAGGTAATCCGCGAGGCCGATCGCGTGCCCGGTCCGTGCGACGAATGCCGTGAATCGGCCCTCCCCGGCCTCCAGAGGATGCCATGACAACGTGCCCGACTCCGCCTGCAGTATTCCCCGCAACGGTCCGGTCCAGTCGAAGCGGCTGCGGATCAGGCAACGGTCTCCCGCCGCGAGACCGCGGAGCAGGCAGCCCAGTGCATGCGCATCCTCGACGTCGGCGCAGCGCGCCTCGGCCAGGATATCCGCCCGCAGGCGGACCGGTGTCGATGCGGCAGCCGCCGCCTCGGCATGAACGCCCAGTTCGAACCGCGTCCCCGAAGGTGCCTGATCCACGCGCCAGCGCATCCCGGGGCCGATCCAGCAGGCGCCGCCCGCCTCCACAGTCTGCGTCGCAACGGCCGCCGCGCCGAGATACGCGATCTTCAGCGTGCCCGCCCCCACGTGTATCCGCTCCCACCGGCCGGCGCGCGGACGGTGCCAACGCGTCAGCCTCTCGGGCAGGCTGGCGGCGTCGTAGACGCGGGAGCGTCCGAGCCGGCGCAGGCCGGGCGGCGGCTCAGCCGGGCCGGCCATCGGGGCGCGGCGCGAGGAGTATCCGCGTGTAAACGACCAGAAATATCGTGAACGCCAGCACCCAGAGCCATGCGGCGGCCAGCATCGCGGGGCGCCAGCTCGCGGCTCCGAGGAAGGGACCCGCAGCCCTCGCCACCACGGCGGCCGCCAGGCACAGGTAGGCCAGTGTGGTTGCCTTGCCCGCCACGATCCGGCGCCCCGTATGGCCCAGCGAAACGCGGGTCATCATGCCGAGCGTCATCAGCCCGAGCGCACCGACCGCCAACACGTGAACCGGCACCCAGCGCGGTATCGGCGCACCGAAACCCCGTGCCGCGAACAGGGCCAGTCCTATGGGCAGGCAGAGATAGGCCGCCTGCAACACCCAGAGGATCGACCGTCGCAGGCTCGCCCGCCAGCCCCAGCCGAACATTCGCGACGCATGGGCCAACGCCCCGAATGCGGCCACCGCCCCGAACACCGGCCGCTGCGTGGCGGGACACAGCGCAAGGAGGCCGAGGACGACGAGGCTCGCGATCGCCGCCCGGTCCCGCCACTGGCCGCCCGGGCGCACCTCGAGTCCGGGCGTCGCATTGCGGGTGAAGGCCGGGATGATGCGCCCGCCGATCAACGCGACAAGAACCAATATGAACATAAGCGCGGACTCCAGGACCGGCACACGCAGGCTGGGCACCAGCCAGTACGCAAGTTCCAAAGCCGCGAACCCGGCCATGACCGCGACAATCCCGTAGTTGCGACGGTTGCGGGCGGCGACGATCGGGCGCCCGATCCCGACCGCAAGATACGCGAAGAAACCGGCGCACAGCGCGGCCTTGAGACCGTCCGGCGCAGCGGGCAACGCGACCGCGATGCGGGCAGCCACCCACACCAGGGCAATGGCGGCGAGGGGGGGGCCGACCAGCGTCGCCCGACCGGTCCAGTTGGCCGCCGCGGTCAATGCAAAGCCCGCGATAACGGCACCGGCGTAGCCGAAGAGCATTTCGTGGCCGTGCCACAGGGGGCCGAGGTTGGCGCCACGGCCGGCAAGCGCCGTCCCCCACAGCAGCATCGCGACCACGGCGAACAACGCGGCCAGAATGAAGAACGGCCGGAAACCGAGGGCCAGCACCGGGACCTGCGGTGATGAGTGCGGTCGCTGAGTCATGCGCGCAGTATCGCCACGCCATGGACCGCACGCCTTGAGCTACATCAAGACCCCGCCCACGTTAAAATTCCGGGATGAATGATGATGCAATGCAGCCGGCGCCCGCACGCGGCGCCTTCTCCCTCCTGGTCCTGCTCGTGCTGGTGCTCGCGGTCACCGTGCAGTTGATCACCGGTTTTCTGCTTGCGTTTCAGCCCGGGAAGGCGCTCATCACGGCCCACATAGCCGGCGGCACCGTTGCCATCGTCTTCACGATCAGCGAGTGGATCTGGCTCTGCGCGGCGCCTGCGGGTCGCTACCGCCTGAAGAAGTTCGTGGGCACCGGCAGCGGGCCGACGGAATGGAGCGAGGCGGCCTTCCTGCTGGTCACCACCGCGACGGTCGCGGTCGGCGCGCTGCTGGCCGCCATGATGCACGGTCGCCTGGGATTGTCCTTCGGGCCCGTATTCGAAACCCACCGCGCGCTGGCCATCGCCGTCGCGGTGCTGTATGTCGCCCATAGCGGGCTCTCGATGCGCAGGCCCCGGAGCCGGCGTTCGCGCTCCGGCGCCGACTGAGCCGGTTCACCGCGCCTGCCGGAAGTGACGTGAACGGCCGCCTGCCCGAGCATTACCTGTTCGACTCGCTCGACGATTCGCAACGCGCCATGCTTCGCGATCACGTGCGCGAGCGGCGGCTGGCCGCCGGCGAAATCCTGTTCGCTCAAGGCGATCCGGCCCTCCACTTCTGGTGGCTCGAGCAGGGGCAACTCAAGCTGTATCGCCTATCGCGCGAGGGCCACCAGAAAATCATGGGACTGGCCGCACCCGGCCAGACCTTCGCCGAAGGCGTCCTGTTCATGGAAACGCCCCGCTATCCCGTGAACGCCGAAGCGATCCTGCCCTCCGTCGCACTCGGCATCGAGTGCAGTGCCTACCTCTCCATCCTGGAAAGGTCTTTCGCGACCTGCCGCAAACTGTTCCGGCAAATGGTGCAGCGCACGCAGCGCCACCTGGACGAAATCGAAGCGCTGACAATCCAGAACGCGCGGTACCGCCTCGCCAACTACCTTCTGAAACTGCGGGGCACGGCCGGCGGCGAGTCGACGACGGTCAGGCTGCCGACCCGGAAGGTATTGATCGCGTCGCAGTTGGCCATTCCACCGGAAACCCTGTCCCGGCTGCTTCGCGAACTGGAGCACGAGGGGCTTATCCACGTCCGCGGCGATCGCATCGACTTCGTCGATGCCGAAGGACTGCGCAGCCTGCTCGACTGAACACCCCCACCGGCAGAGTCGACGGGCACCGCCGGGCGGGGCGGACCGCCCGGCATCCGCTGCTCCCGTTCCTGCCGGCCCCTGTCAACCAGGGCCCCCGCCGGGGCGCCTTGACGCACATCAAGGCGCAAAGCCGAGGGAATGCAGAAACTTGCGTCGCAGATCACGGGAGAACGGCGCAGCGCGCAGCACGTTCGGCGCAGCAACGGGATCCCCTGGTTGCCGCCGATGCCACTGCAACCCCTTGTGACATAGGCAATTTATCTTGTGTAGAATCCCGGCAAAAGCGTGAAAGGGAGTACGGCGATGAACGAATCAATCGAAGACCTGAACGCCTCGGACAACGACCGCACCAGCTTTTTTCTCAAGTGGATCCTGTTCCTGGTGGGCATAATCACCCTGGGTTCGCTGGCCTACGGCGCTTACGTGACCTACCGGCATGCACCGCCGCAGCCCACGCAAATCGTTTCGCCCGGCGGCGGGGTGCTGATGTCCGACCAGGATATTGTCGCCGGCAAGGGCGCCTTCCAGCAGGCCGACCTGGGCGACTACGGCAGCATCTACGGGATGGGCACCTACTTCGGCGAGGACTGGACCGCCAAGTACCTGGTGCGGCTCGGCCACCTGACGGCCGACGCCATCGCACTCAACCGCTACGGCAAGTCCTATGACGAACTGGCTACCGGGCCCAAGGCGGCAGTGAAGAGCGAAATGCAGAAGGACCTGCACGGCCTTCGCCTGTGGGACAAGACCATGGCCGTTCCCGCCCCGGTCGCGCAGGCGATACGTGAACTTCAGGGCAAGATCTCGCATTTCATCCTCACCAACGACTTCAAGAAAGGCTATACGCGTGCCTACAGCCTGACCGACGCCCAGGCCCGCAAGGCGGCGGATTTCATCATCTATTCCGCAATCACGACCGTCGCCCGCCGCCCGCACGTGGATGCCTCCTGGACCGAGTACTGGCCCTACGAACCCTTCGTGGGCAACACGCCCACCCACGGCACGTTCCTGTGGACCTGGATCTCGATCATGATCACCTTCGCCCTGTTCGGTGTGGTGGTGTTCATCTTCGAACATTGGATCAACCGCGACGCCGGGCAGCCCCGGGTGCTGCTCCGGGAATTCAAGCCGCTGACCCCAGGGCAGAAGGCCATCGCCCTCTACATCCTGGCCGTGGCCGTGGTGTTCCTGCTGCAGATCACCGCGGGCGCCACCATGGCACATTACTACTCCGACCGGAGCAGCTTCTACGGCATCGACATCGATCATCTCGTGCCGTTCCAGTTTCTGCGCGATGTCCACCTGCAGGGCGCGATCGTCTGGATCGGGCTCGCCTGGCTGGGTTCGGGCCTGTTCGTCGCGCCATTGATCGCGGGGCGCGAGGGACGCGGCCAGGGTTGGATGAACGCGACCCTGTTCTGGGTCACCCTGGCCGTCGTGCTGGGTGCGCTGGTCGGCGACTACCTGGGCATCATGGGCTGGATCAAGCAGGGTTGGTTCTGGGTCGGCAACCAGGGACTGGCCTACCTCGAGCTCGGGCGCCTGTGGCAGATCGGCTTCTTTGCCGGCCTGCTGCTGTGGAGCATCATGATGGCGCGCGCGATCTGGCCGCGGCTGGTGGATTTCAAGGACGCCGCCCTGCGCTTCCTCAACGGGCGCATCCGCCTCGAGCACCTGCTCTGGGCGAGCACCCTGAACATCGCCCTGCTTTACTGGTTCGGCATGATCCCGCTGACCGGCATCAACCATTCCTTCACCATCACCGATTTCTGGCGCTGGTGGGTGGTGCACCTCTGGGTCGAACAGTCCTTCGAGTTCTTCTTCACGATGATGATTGCCTGGATGCTGATGGCGACCGGCCTGGTCTCGCGCCAGCTTGCGACGCGCACCGCCCTGTTCGACCTGGTGCTCATCTTCCTGGGCGGCCTGCTCGGCACCGGCCACCACCTGTACTGGGTCGGCGAACCGGGCATGTGGATCTCGGTCGGCAGTGTCTTCTCCTTCATCGAGGTCATGCCGCTCCTGCTGCTCGTGGTCGAGGCTTCCCGCCAGTACCGCAGCATCAAGGCGCAGGGCGAGCACTTCCCGTACCGCCTGGTGTTCCTCTACATCTTCGGTTCCGCGTTCTGGAACTTCATGGGCGCCGGCGTATTCGGCGGCGGCACGTTGAACGCCC
The DNA here is from genome assembly GCA_046703965.1 of Gammaproteobacteria bacterium. Classification (GTDB taxonomy): domain Bacteria; phylum Pseudomonadota; class Gammaproteobacteria; order JAKDMP01; family JAKDMP01; genus JBAUSV01. The sequence goes on from JBJKSR010000179.1 coordinate 13,930, forward strand.
CGCTCGTGAACTACTACGAGCACGGCACGTTCCTCACGCTGAACCATGCGCATACGGCACTGTTCGGTGCCTTCGGCCTGATGGCGCTGGCGTTGCTCTACTTCTGCCTGCGCTACGCCGCCGGCGACCGGTACCGGTGGAGCGACAAGGCGGGAATATGGGCCTTCTGGCTGTATAACGGCGGCCTGGTGTTGTGGATCGCTCTCAACTTCTTCCCCATCGGATGGCCCCAACTGCAGGCAGTCTATGAACACGGCTATGCCTATGCCCGCAGCCTGAAGTTCTACGACACGACGCTGCTCTGGCAGTGGCTGCGGTTCCCGGGCGACGTCGTGTTCTCCGCGGGGGCCGTGCTGATGGCCCTGGATTTCCTGGTCAAGATGGGCCCATTCGTGCCCCGGTTCCTGCGGCGAACCCGACTCGACGGGACGGCCCCCTGAGGGCGCGTGGGCTCCATAGCGGTCAAGCGGATATACGAGGACCCGGCGCCTTCCGACGGGTGCCGGGTCCTCGTGGACCGGCTCTGGCCGCGCGGAATGTCGAAGGAACGCGCCGCGCTCGACCACTGGTTCCGGAACGTTGCGCCCAGCAACGAACTGCGGCGCTGGTACGGGCACGATCCTGCGAAATGGGACGAATTCCGCCGCCGCTACCGCGCAGAACTCGAAGCAAACGAGGCGGCGGTGTCGGCGATGCGCGACTTGGTGGAAGCGGAAAGGAGCGTCACTCTGTTGTTCGGCAGCAAGGAAACGCGTTACAACAATGCCGTGGCGCTCGCCGAGTATTTGCGCGGACACTGACCCACCGGACTGTCGTAGTCCGCACACGAAACGCACGCTGCGGACCCGGCTTCCGACACGGCGCCGAGGCAGCCATCATTGGCAAACCGCGCATCCCACTCGCGAATGCGTTCGCACCGGCATCGCTTCCGCTTGTCCGCTTCTGACCATGAGCTGCACCCGGTCCGGGCAACATCGCCGCTGCGGACGGACCTTGCGACATCACCGACTTCCCATCGACGACATTTGCAGGTAAAGTCAGGAATAAGAGCGCAGCGGCGTTCAAATTGCCGGAGATGGGAGGGAAACCGATGACCAGGCAAATCCTGTATTTGCATGCAGCTTTGTGCATGCTCGTCCTCGCGGGCAACGCCACCGCTCAAGTTGCCCGGACGGGCGCACAAGCCACGGTGCCCCCGGCACTGCGTCCGGCGCTCTACCGGGCGCTTGCGGAATCGGAAGGCCCGGCCTACCGCATCGGCACGGACGGCTGTGCCGCCCTGCCCGGGCAATCCCTCCAGGCGTGCTTCGACAGTCACGGTGCGCATTTCAGAAGCGAGCGAGCGCCTTCCATGGTGCTTCATCTCGTTGCCTACGGACGCGACGCGAAACTCGTGCGGATCGGGACAGCACGCCCCATCATCAAGGGGAACCGGGTCACATACCGCTATGGCGGACTCAACGAATGGTGGCGGAAACTGCCGACGGGTTTCGAGCAAGGCTTCACGATCACCCGACGGCCACACGGCCATGG
>JBJKSR010000180.1:0-8521 GCA_046703965.1 Gammaproteobacteria bacterium
GGGCCGCGACCGGATGAAGGCTGTGCGCGGCGTTACCGATGACTACTGCACGCGCGGCGGTCTGCGCCCGTGCCTGCGTGGCGCTCAGCGGGAAATGGCGGATCGGCGCTGCCGGACGCATCGCGCCGAGGCGCCGGCCCAGTGCGTCGGCGACGCGGTCGAGGAACGCATCCGGTGCCAGTGCGGCGAGCGTCGCGGCGCGGTCTTCGGACACCGTCCATACGACGCCCACGCGGTCGCCCGCGTGCGGCAGGATGGCCAGTGTGCCCTCACGCGTAAAACGTTCATAGGCAACGCCCGGCCGCGGGGACGCCACGCGGGCGGTCGTGACCAGCGCGGTGCGTCCGTAGCGGTGCGTGCTGTGGCCGATGCCGAGTGCATCGCGCAGTGCGGAGCCCGCGCCGTCGGCGACGACCAGCAGGCGGGCGGACAGCGTCATCTTTCCGTCCGGCCCTTCGAGGGTGACGGAGCGGCTCGCGCCGTCGTCGTCCGGCGCCGTGGCCGCGACCGTTGCCGGGCAGATCCTCTCCACGCCGGCGTCCTTTGCCGCCCGCATGATGCCTGCGAGCAGCGGGTCGGCGGGCACCACGCGCCCCAGGGCCGGAACGCCCATTTCCCGCGCGGTGAAGCACAGCCGGCCGTAATGCCCGGCTTCTGAAATGTGCACGGTCGTGATGGGTTGGGACGCGGGGGCGAGTGCGCCGTCGACTCCCAGTGCCTCGAGGACTCGCAGGCTGGCGAGCGACAACGAGATGCTCCGGCCGTCGGCGTTTTCGCCCGCGTCTTTCGCGGGCGGCGGTTCACGGGCCTCGACGAGCGTCACGGCGAAGCCCAGCCGCGCCAACGCAAGCGCCGCCAATCCGCCGGCCAGGCCGCCACCCGCTACGAGTGCATCGCAGCGCTCGCCGTCGTTCATGCGGCCCGCATCCAATCCTCGATGTCCCTGGGTTCCTTGATCAGCGCGTCCGTGAGCACTTCGGGACCGCTACGCGTGACGAGCACGTCGTCCTCGATGCGCACGCCGATGTTCCACCACTTCTTGGCGACGCCGCGCATGCCCGGAGGAATGTAAATGCCGGGCTCGACGGTGAGCACCATGCCCGGCTCGAGTTCGCGCCATTCGCCCGCGACCTTGTAGTCCCCCACATCGTGCACGTCGAGGCCCAACCAGTGCCCGGCGCGGTGCATGTAGAACCGGCGGTAGGCGCCTTCCTTGATCAGCTTGGCGGGCGTGCCCTTGAGCAGGCCGAGCTTGATCAGCCCGCGCGTAATGACCTGAACGGTGGCGTCATGCGGTTCGTTGAAGCGGTTGCCGGCGCGGCACTTGTCGATGGCCGCCTTCTGTGCAGCGAGCACCAGGTCGTAGATCGCTCGCTGTTCCTTCGTGAAACGGCCATTGACGGGAAACGTGCGCGTGATGTCCGAGGCGTAGTAGCCATATTCGCAGCCCGCGTCGATCAGCAGCAGATCGCCGTCCTGCATTTCGCGGTTGTTGGTTACATAGTGCAGCGTGCAGCTGTTCTCGCCCGAGCCCACGATGGAGCCGTAGGCCTCGCGCGTACCGTGCGAACGGAACTCCGACAGCAGCTCCGCCTCGACCTCGTATTCGTAAACGCCCGGTGCCGCGCGGCGCATGGCCCGCCGGTGCGCGCCCATGGAAATCTTCGCTGCCTTCTTCATGGCGCTGATTTCACCGCGGCTCTTGAACAGCCGCAGGTCGTGAAGGAGATGCTCCAGGGCCACGAATTCCTCCGGGGTGCGCGCGCCCGTCCGTCCCTTGGCACGCAATTCGTTCACCCAGTTGGTCATCCGCTGGTCGAATGCCGGGTTGACTCCCATCGTGTAGAAGACGCTGTCGCAGCCTTCGATCAGGCCGGGCAGGATGTCGTCCAGGTCGCCGATCGGGAACGCGTCGGACGCGCCGTATTCGGTGATCGCCCCCTCGGTGCCCGCACGGTGACCGTCCCAGGTTTCGCGCTCGGGATCGCGTTCGCGGCAGAACAGGATGTAGTCGCCGGCCTTGCGCCCGGGAATCAGCACCGCCACCGCGTCCGGCTCGTCGAACCCCGTGAGGTACCAGAAATCGCTGTCCTGTCGGAACGGGTAGGTCACGTCGCGGTTACGGATCTTCTCCCGGGTGGAGGGGACGATCGCGATCGAGCCCTTGCCCATCATGCGCATCAGCGCGCGGCGGCGGCGATGGAATTCCTGCACGTTCATGGCAAAACCTGGTCGGGGCGAACCTTCATTGTGCCACGGACGGCTGCGGCGGGTTGAGTGCACGGTAGAGAAACAGCGCGCTCAACCGCACGTGTTCGACCAGCTCCGCGTACATCAACTCTTCGCTTTCGCCGTCGTCTTCTCCCGTCGCCGCACCTCGGCCGATGGCGTCCAGTTCCATAAGCGTTTCGCGTGCCTCGTCCCCCAGGGCGTTCAGCCGTTCGCCGGCCTGGCCCAGTGCGGAAAGAAACTCGCGTGCCCAGGCGGCGAGCGTGCCCACGCGTTCCTGCAACGCGGCATCGTCTCCCGCAACGGCGAGGCGGAACGACAGGTTGCTGTCCTCGAGCCGGGCTTTCTCGTACCGGGCCCAGCTCTGCAATTGGTGTTCGTCCAGGCGCGGAAAGAGTGCGGCAGCCGATTGTGCGGCCTCGGCTGGCGTGGCGCCGGCCGCCAGGGTGCCGCACAGCAGGGCATGGCAACTCGCGCGCGGCAACGGATCGAGTTCGGCGGCGATGCCGCCGGGGTCGTGAGTCGCGTTCATGGCACCATCGTACAGCGCGCGGAATACGTTGCGCCCGCGCGATGCCCCGGGGCGCGCGCCGGCGGCTGCCTGCGGGTGTTCCGGGGAAAAGATTGATTTGTACGCAAATTAGCCCTATAGTTCAACGCCATGGACAAGAAATTACCGAAAGAACTCGAAGCCGAGCTGCGGGGGTTGGAGCAGGAAGTGAAGCGCCTGGCCAAACAGCTCGAAACGCTGCACGAGGAAAATCACCTCCTGACCGAGCGAATGAATACGCTGAGCGCCGAGCGCGCGCAACTCGCCAACAAGAACATGATGGTACAGAGCCGGGTCGAGGCGATGATCACCCGACTCAAGGGCCTGGAGGTGTCGTGACCGCCAATGCGCAGGTGACGGTCCGGATCCTGGATCGCGACTATCACGTCGCCTGCCCGCCCGAGGAGAGGGAATCGCTGCTGAAGGCGGCGGACCTGCTCAGCCAGGAAATGAGCGACGTCCGCGATTCGGGTCGGGTCGTCGGCATGGACCGGATCGCAGTGATGGTGGCGCTCAACCTGGCGCACCAGTACCTCCAGGCGGAACTCGAGCGCGATACGACGGTAAGCCAGTCCCTGGAACGGATCCGACAGATGCGCCTGACGCTGTCGCAGGTGGACGGCAGCGGGATCGACGGCTGACAGCCATTTGCCTTCAAGTCAAGGCCCGAGGGGGCTTGCATTGGCCGGGGGCGCGCGCGATGATGTTTCCGCATCCTCTGTCACGTTCGATGCCGTGCAAACCCTTCGAGCCTGATTACGAGCTTAGGAGTCGGCTGGTGGTGTGCAGTGAGCATGTCCGCACGACGGCGGAAAGCCTTAGCCGCCACGGCCCACTCCCCCTTGGACTGTTGGTTCAAGGGCGACCACAGGCAACGGCGTAGACGGAGGATGTCCCCCTTCCCTTCCCCATCGGAACTCGAGCGGTCGCGCCACGTGCTGCGCCGCGACCTGCTGGAGCGGCGCAACGCCATGTCGGCCACGGAGGCGCGGACCGCGGCTGAGGAAGTGGCCGGTCATGTGGCCGCCAGTTCCGAGTTCCGTTCCGCCGGACGGGTTGCAGGCTACATCGCCCTGGAGCACGAACTCGATCCCGCGCCGCTGGTCCGGGCGGCACTCGCTGCCGGCAAGGCGGTATATCTTCCACGCGTGCTCGATTCCGCCCGCATGGAATTCACCCGCTGGCAGGCGGGCGAGCCGCTGCACGCGAACCGTTTCGGTATTCCGGAACCCGCCGCCGACCCGGACCGCGTGCTCGCGCCCGAGGACCTGGACCTGGTGCTTGTCCCGCTGCTCGGGTTCGACGGCCGGGGCAACCGCCTGGGATTCGGCGCGGGCTTCTACGACCGGGCCTTCGCCTTCAGGCGGCAGGCCCGTGCCCGGCCGCTGTTGTGCGGCTGTGCGTATGCCTGGCAGGAGACCGGGCCGTTGGTGGCGGCCGACTGGGATGTGCCGCTGGATGCCGTGGCAACCGAACGCGGGTTGAAACATTTCGATCGCGGCGAACGAGGTTCGGGTTGAGCCGTACGTCGATCCTGCGCGGTGCGTGCACGAAGGCGGACGCAGTACACTTTCCGCGAACCCGTCACCGCGAGACGAACCGGGAGCACGCATGAAGCATTGGCTGATGAAATCCGAGCCCTCCGTTTTCGGTATCGACGACCTGGCCCGCGCGCCGCACAAACGCACGCTCTGGGACGGCGTCCGCAACTACCAGGCCCGCAATTTCATGCGTGAAATGCGCCGTGGCGACGAGGTCTTCTTCTATCATTCGAATTGCGCCGAGCCCGGCATCGCGGGGATCATGCGCGTCGTACGGGAAGCTTACCCGGACCCCACGCAGTTCGATGCGAACGATCCGCATTACGACCCGCGTAGCAAGCCGGAAGCGCCCCGCTGGTCGGTGGTGGACCTGGAATTCGTCACGCGTTTCGGCGCCGCCGTCACGCTCTCGGAATTACGGGAAGTGCCCGCTTTGGAATCGATGCGCATATTGCAGCGCGGCAACCGACTCTCCGTAACCCCGGTTTCAAACGAACATTGGACAATGGTTCTGAAGATTGCGCGTGAAAAAACTTTTGAAAAAGCGCACAAAAATAAATAAATGCAACTATACTTCGTGTTGAGTTGTTCACACACGGAGATCCGACTCATGGCAACACGCAAGACTGGTGCTCGCAAGAAGACCGCGACGCGCCGCAAGAAGACGGCAGCGAAAAAGAAGACAGTCGCTCGCCGCACCCAGGCAGCACGCCGCAAGGCGATAGCCAGAAAGAAGGCCGGCGCCCGTAAGAAGACCGCGACGCGCAAGAAGACGGCGACGCGGAAGAAGAAGGCGGGAGCCCGCAAGAAGAAGGCCGGCGCTCGCAAGAAGAAGGCGGGAGCCCGCAAGAAGAAGGCCGGCGCTCGCAAGAAGACGACGACCCGCAAGAAGAAGGCGGGGGCTCGCAAGAAGAAGGCGACCGCGCGTCGCAAGAAGCCCGCAGCGCGGAAGAAGAAGACGGCGTCTCGCAAGAAGACGGCGACCCGTCGCAAGACCGCCGCACGCAAGAAACCTGCGGCGCGCAAGAAGAAGACGGCCTCGCGCAAGTAAGCGCGTGGGCCTGATGCGCCCGTCAGTCTCGTCTGGCGGGCGGAACCGGGGCACGTACCAGATACGGTACGTGCCCCTTTCGCAACGGGTGAGGCACTATGACATCCAACGCCGATGAACAAGCCAAGGCCCGGGCTGCGGAAGCGGCTCTGGAGACGTTGCGCGGGGCGGACGTGATCGGCGTCGGCACGGGCTCGACCGTGCACCATTTCATCGCCGCGCTGGAGGGCATCAAGCACCAACTGGACGGCGCGGTGGCCAGTTCCGAGGATACGGCCGAGAAGTTGCGCGGAGTGGGAATTCCGGTGCTCGATCTGAACGCGGTGGGCACCGTCTCGGTTTACGTTGACGGTGCCGACGAGGCCACCCGCCACGGCAAGCTGATCAAGGGCGGAGGCGGCGCCTTGACCCGGGAGAAGATCCTGGCCGCGGCCAGCCGGCAATTCGTATGCATCATCCATCGTGCGAAACTGGTGGACGTCCTTGGCAAGTTCGGGCTGCCGGTCGAGGTCATTCCGATGGCGCGCAGTTACGTGGCCCGCGAGCTGGCGAAGCGGGGCGGCGATCCGCGCTGGCGGGAGGGCTTCGTGACGGACAACGGCAATTGCATCATCGACGTGCACGGCCTGAGCATCGTCGACCCGCGGTCGCTGGAATCCGAATTGAACGACATCGCGGGAGTAGTCAGCGTCGGGCTGTTCGCGCACCGGGGTGCCGACCTGCTCCTGGTCGGCAACGAATCGGGCGTCGAGCGCATCCGCCCCTGACTTGGCGCCGACCCGCGCCGCGAGACCGAGGAGGCGGCATCATGAAGCATGAACAGGCGGTAGCCGAGTTCGTCCGTCACCATTTCCGGCACTTCAACGCCGCCGCGCTGATCGATGCCGCGGAAGCGTACCGCGTCCACGTGGCGAGCGGCGGCCACATGATGATGACGCTCGCCGGGGCGATGAGCACGGCCGAACTGGGCCTCTCGCTCGCGGAGATGATCCGCCGCGGCAAGGTGCATGCGATCACCTGCACCGGTGCCAACCTGGAAGAAGACCTTTTCAACCTGGTGGCGCACGACCACTATGTGCGGGTGCCGAAGTACCGCGAACTGAGCCCCGGCGAGGAGCAAGGCCTTCTCGAGCGCCACCTGAACCGGGTAACCGATACCTGCATTCCGGAAGCGGAAGCCATCCGCCGCATCGAGACCGCGGTCCTCGCGCAATGGCAGGCGGCGGACCGCGAAGGCGAACGTTGCTTCCCGCACGAATTCCTGTACCGGCTGATACGTTCCGGGGAACTGGAAGGCCACTACCAGATCGATCCTGCAGACTCGTGGCTCGTCGCTGCCTGCAAGAGGGACCTGCCGATCATCGTGCCCGGATGGGAAGATTCGACGCTGGGCAACATCTATGCGGCGCATTGCCTCAAGGGCGACATCGCCGAGGTGCACACGGTGCGCGGCGGCATCGAATACATGATGCGGCTGGCCGACTGGTACCGGGAGAACTCCGGGCGGCATCGCATCGGCTTTTTCCAGATCGGAGGCGGGATCGCCGCCGACTTTCCGATCTGCGTTGTGCCGATGCTGGAGCAGGACATGGAGATCGATACGCCTTTGTGGGCCTACTTCTGTCAGATCTCCGATTCGACCACGAGCTACGGTTCGTATTCGGGCGCCGTACCCAACGAGAAAATCACCTGGGGCAAGCTGGGCGTCGAGACCCCCCGGTTCATCATCGAATCCGATGCCACCATCGTGGCGCCACTCGTGTTCGCCTGCGTGCTCGCCGAAGACTGAGTACGGGCGCCGTTCCGTGCGCCCGTAAACGATGCATCGGGAATTTCGCGGCGCGCCGCCGGCGGGCCGGGCGATGCCTAACGCGGTGCGGCCGTATAATGCGCCGCAATCGCGGTGATGCCGATCATGCGGCGCCGCGTGAAACGAGAGGGGGCCGGCGGGACTCCGATGCGAACTGCCCCGGCGGGGTTTGCATGGTCGGTCCGCGGCGGCTAACCTGCACGGGCGGTGTTGGAGGACGAATACTTGGGACCCATGCGCATTCCGGACTTGAACGGAAAAACGATACTGGTCACGGGTGCGACCAGCGGCATCGGACTGGAAGCGGCCGCCGCATTCGCGGGGGCCGGCGCCAGGACGGTCATCGTGGGACGCAATTCCCGAAAGACCGACGCGGTGCTGGCGCAGGTCAGGCAGCGATCCGGCTCGCGTGCCGTCGAGGCCCTGCTCTGCGACTTCGCCTCGCAGGCCGCGATCAGGAGTCTTGCGCAGACGGTTTACGAGCACTACGATCGCCTCGACGTGCTGGTGAACAACGCAGGCACCGTCTTCGCGCGGCGCACGGTGACCGAGGACGGCATCGAAGCCACGTTCGCCGTCAATCATCTCGGCTACTTCATGCTGACCAACCTGCTCCTCGAACTCCTCGCCCGAAGCGCGCCGGCGCGCATCGTCAACGTGGCCTCGACGGAGCACCACCGCGGCACCCTGGATTTCGACGATCTCGGTTTCGAGCACGGCTACACGATCATGAAGGCGTACGCCCGATCCAAGCTCGCCAACGTGTTGTTCACGCGCCAGCTCGCGAAGGAGCTGACCGGGATGGACGTCACCGTCAACGCGGTACACCCCGGCGTGGTGGCGACCCACATCTGGGACGGTGCCCCGGCGTGGACGCGACCGGTCGTTGCGGTCATCAAGCCCCTGTTCATGAGCACGCCCGCCCAGGGCGCGGAAAAGATCGTGTACCTGGCGACCAGCCCCGAGGTGGCCGATCTCAGCGGCCGCTATTTCGAGCAGAACCGGCCCCGGGACCCCTCGGCGCTGGCGCGCGACGACGTGCTTGCCAAGCGCCTGTGGGAGGAGAGCGAGCGGCTCACCGGGCTGTAAGGCCGCCCCCCTCCGGCGGCGTCAGGAGGGCGGCGTTCCCCCGGGGGCGTCCCGCCCCGGCGAACGGCCGCCCGTGCGGGTGGGATAGCGGCGGCGGACCAGCATCCAAAGGCCGCCGTAGATTACGAACAGCGGCCACCACCGATCCCAGCGCAGGTCGAGAAGGAAGATCAGGCCCACCGTGACGATCGCGGCGGCCGACGTCAGGTGATAGGCCACGTTGGCGTCGACCAGGCCGACAGCGCGGTAGT
>JBJKSR010000181.1:0-2872 GCA_046703965.1 Gammaproteobacteria bacterium
GGGCCGCGTACTGCACGGCGATCCGGCGCTCAGGCGCCGGGCGGGTTGTCTTCTTCGCGCTCATAGGCGGTCACTATCTTGGCCACCAGCGGATGGCGCACCACGTCGCCCGCGTCGAACCAGTTGAAGGCCACCTCCTCGATCGGCTTGAGCACCGCGGCGGCGTGGCGCAGGCCGGAGCGGGTACGGGCCGGGAGGTCGGTCTGGGTCACGTCGCCGGTCACCACCGCGCGCGAACCGAAGCCGATGCGGGTGAGGAACATGCGCATCTGCTCGACCGTCGCGTTCTGAGCCTCGTCGAGGATCACGTACGACTCGTTGAGCGTGCGCCCGCGCATGTAGGCGAGCGGCGCGATCTCGATGGTGCCGCGCTCGACCAGGCGGCTCACCCGGTCGAAGCCCAGCGTCTCGTAGAGCGCATCGTAGATGGGGCGCAGGTACGGATCGACCTTCTGCGCGAAATCGCCGGGCAGGAAGCCGAGGCGCTCTCCGGCCTCCACCGCGGGGCGCACCAGGACCAGGCGATGCACCTGCTCGCGCGACAGCGCCTCGACGGCGCAGGCTACGGCAAGGTAGGTCTTGCCCGTGCCGGCCGGGCCGATGCCGAACGTCAGGTCGTGGCGGCGGATGTTGGCGACGTAACTGCGTTGATGCCCGTGGCGCGGCATGATGCTGCGCAGCGGCGTGTGGATCCCCGCCTCGCCCTCGCCGGCCTCGGCGCGCGAGCGCACCCCGGCCAGCCGGTCGCGCACCGCCTCCTTCGTCAGCCCACGGCCCGAGGTCGCCGTGTACAGCTCCCGAAGCGCCGCGGAGGCTTCGGCGACCTGATGCGGCTCGCCTTCCACGCGGAAATGCGCGCCACGGTTCGACAGGCGCACGTCGAACGCCTCCTCCACCAGGCGCAAGTGCTCGTCGAACGGCCCGCAGAGCGCGGCCAGTCGCTTTGCATCGTCGGGTTCCAGTACGAATTCGGCGGTGTTGGGGAGGGGATCAGGCACCGGCCAGTCGACCTCGCAGCGAGTTGGTGAGGGCCTCGGTAACCGTGACGTCCACGAAGCGCCCGATCACCGACGCCGGGGCGGCAAAATTCACCCAGCGGTTGTTCTCGGTGCGCCCGGCAACCTCGGCGGCGTTCTTGACGCTGCGCTTCTCCACCAGCACGCGTTGGGTGGTGCCGACCATCGCCTCGCTGATCGCCCGCCCCTGCGCGGTGAGCTTCTCCTGCAGCCGGTGCAGGCGCTCGCGCTTGACGGCATCCGGCGTCTCGTCGTGCACTGCCGCGGCGGGCGTGCCCGGGCGCGGGCTGTAGATGAAGCTGAAGGACTGGTCGAGTTCGCACGACTCCACAAGTTCCAACGTCTTCTCGAAGTCCGCCTCGGTCTCGCCGGGAAAGCCCACGATGAAATCGGAACTGATCGTGATGCCCGGCCGCGCGGCGCGCAGGCGCCGCACCTTAGACTTGTACTCCAGCGCCGTGTGGTTGCGCTTCATGGCGATGAGCACGCGATCGGACCCGCTCTGCACCGGCAGGTGCAGGTGCGAGGCGAGCTTCTCCTCCTCGGCGTAGGCCTGCACCAGCCGCGCGGAGAATTCCAGCGGGTGAGAGGTGGTGAAGCGTATGCGCTCGATCCCGTCGAGCGCCGCCGTGTAATGGATCAGGCTCGCCAGGTCCGCCACGCCGCCATCGTGGCGCCGTCCCCGGTAGGCGTTGACATTCTGGCCGAGGAAGGTAATCTCGCCCACGCCCTGCTCGGCCAGTTCGTAGACCTCGGCGAGCACGTCGTCGAAGGGACGGCTCATCTCCTCGCCGCGAGTATAGGGCACCACGCAGTAGCTGCAGTACTTGCTGCAGCCTTCCATGATCGAGACGAACGCGGTCGGCCCCTCGGCGCGCGGCGCCGGCAGGTTGTCGAACTTCTCGATCTCGGGAAAGGCTATGTCAATCACGGGCTGCCGCGTGCGGGCCTGCTCGTCGAGCATGGCCGGCAGGCGGTGCAGGGTCTGGGGCCCGAACACCAGATCCACGATCGGCGCCCGCTCGGCGAGCGCCGCGCCCTCCTGGCTGGCCACACAGCCGCCGACCCCGATCACCAGGTCGGGGTTGCCGTCCTTGAGCGCGCGCCACCGCCCCAGCTGGGAAAACACCTTCTCCTGGGCCTTTTCCCGGATCGAGCAGGTATTGAGCAGGATGAGGTCGGCATCCTCGGCATTCGCCGCGCGGCCGTACCCCGCCTGGCTCGCGAGCACGTCGAACATCTTGTCCGAATCGTACTCGTTCATCTGACAACCCCAGGTCTGGATGAAGACCCGCTTTCCCATGATCTCCCTTGGCTTCCGTATGACCCGTACTATTTTAAGGTGATTCGGCGCTATCCGCTGCCCCGGCGCGGCTCAGATCAGCTCCGGCAAATGCTTGCGAATGGCGTCGGGCCTGAGCCGCGAGAGATCCTTGTCCATCTCGCCGACCACCACCGCGCGGGTTCCCGCGTCCAGCGCCTGGCGCAGCTCGCCCAGGAAATTGGGAGGCGCGGCGATGAACAGGCGCTCGTACTCGCCCGCCAGGCGCGACTTTCGCAGGTGCTCGGCCAGTTCGCGCGCGAAGCGGTGCCGCTCCTCGGCCTTGGGGTCGTTCTCGCCCTCCGCCGAGAGCTGCATCTGCCCCGGCCCGCCGTGCACGGTCGCGCCCTTGCGGTCGCTCTGCAGGGCCCGCTCGGGCTCGCGCACGGCGGGATTCAGGCTGTCTTCGAGTTCCTCGAGGGGTGCCGCCCGGTCGGTACGGAAGAATCGCGCCCGGCTGCCGTCGGCGACCAGTACCCGGATGTTTGCCATCGAACGCTCCAAGGGGAATCCTGCGTCCAGCTTGGGACAGTCT
>JBJKSR010000182.1:0-2676 GCA_046703965.1 Gammaproteobacteria bacterium
GCTGATGGAAGAGGACGCGCGCATCGTCAACCTGTCCTCCGGCATGGGCCAGCTCAGCGACATGGGCGGCGGACAACTCGGCTACCGGCTGTCCAAGGCGGCCCTCAATGCGGCGACCCGGGTGTTCGCCAACGAACTCGCGTCCCGCGGCGTCCGGGTTTACGCCCTGTGCCCCGGCTGGGTGCAGACCCGGATGGGCGGCGAACGGGCACCGCGTTCGGTGGAAGAAGGCGCGGACACTGCAATTTGGCTGGCCACCGAAAGACCCGCCCCGGAAAGCGGGCGCTTCTACCGTAACCGCGCTCCCATCGCCTGGTAGCGCCTTGCACGCTCGCGGGCGGCCTTCTACACTAGGCCGTTGCTTCGGCCGCTCGCGGCAAGGCGCACCGCACGCCGACCAGACAGGTACCCTAGATGAGCCACAGCCACGATCACCCGGAACCGAGTACCGGCAGGCGCTTCGCCATCGGCATCGGCCTGAACCTCGTGATCGTGGTGGCCGAGACGTTGGCGGCCCTGTTCGGCAACTCCAGCGCCCTGCTGGCCGACGCCGGCCACAACCTGACCGACGTGCTCAGCCTGGTGCTGGCCGGCGGCGCCATCTGGCTGGCGCGGCGCCCGGCCAACTCCAAGCGCACCTACGGATTCCGGCGCATCACCATCCTGGCGGCGCTGGCGAACGCCCTGCTGCTGATCGTGATCTCGTTCGTGCTGGCATGGGAATGCATCGACCATCTGTTCGTCGCGCGCGCGGTCAACGAACCGGTGGTGATCGCCGTTGCCGCCGTCGCCGTCGTGGTCAACGGGGCCACGGCCCTGCTCTTTCGGCGCGGGCGCAAGTCCGACATCAACATCCGCGGCGCCTTCCTGCACATGCTTTCCGACGCTGCGCTGTCCGCCGGCGTGATCCTCGCCGCGATCGGGATCCTGGTGACGGGATGGCAATGGCTGGACCCGAGCATGGGCCTGATCATCGTTCTGGTCATCCTGTGGAGCACCTGGTCGCTGCTGCGCGAGTCCTTCGACATGTCGCTGGATGCGGTGCCGCCGGGCATCGATGCCGATGCCATCCGCCGCACCCTGCTGGAGGATCCGCGGATCACCGACGTGCACCACCTCCATGTGTGGCCGATGAGCACGACCGAAGTCGCGCTGACCGCGCACCTGGTCAAGCCCGACGGGCAACTCGACGACGAACTGCTGAGCCAGCTCGAGGCGCGGCTCGTCGAACGCTTCGGCATCCGCCACATTGCCCTGCAACTGGAGCGCGGCGACACGGACGGCGCCTGCCCCGCGGGCGACATGGCGGATCGCCGGCACGGGTGAGCAATCCGGCCCCCATCGTCCTGTGCTACCACCGGGTGCTTCCCGAGGCGCCGCCGGGCACCACGCTCAGCATCCACGTCACCTGCGACGCGCTGACGCGCCAACTTGCGCAACTGCGCCGACGCCGCATGACCACGATCACCTTCGCCGACCTCCTTTCCGGCGGCCCCCTCCCCCCACGCCCCGTGATCCTCAGTTTCGACGACGGCTACCGCGACAACCACGAGTTCCTGCTGCCGCTGTTGGAGCGGCATGACGCGCGCGCCGTAATCTTCGCGCTGGGCGACCGCAGCCTGCGCAGCAACGCCTGGGACCGTGCGCGGGGCGAGCCCGAGGCGCCCCTGATGAACGACGCGGAGTTGCGGGCCTGCCATGAGAGCGGGCGCGTGGAGATCGGCTCGCACGGGCTGACCCATGTGCGCCTCCGGGGGCTCGACGAGCGCGCCCTGGAACGGGAACTGGCCGCCAGCAAGGACGCCCTGGAAGCGGTTATCGGCGCACCGGTGACGAGTTTCGCCTATCCCTACGGCGAATGGGGTCCGCGCGAGCGCGACGCGGTGCGCAGGACGGGTTACGCCTTCGGCATTGCGACCGACCATGGCGCCGCTCTCGACCGGGACCGCTATGCCGTCGCGCGCCGCATCGTATTCCCGGCCACCACGGGACTGGGATTCTTCAAGAAGAGTTCCCGCTGGTACCCCCGCTACCGCCGGTTGTTGGGGCGCAGTTGAATCACGGCGATTCCACCGTCCGGGCCGCGTGCCCGCTGGCCGGTTTGAATGCAAACGGTTATCATTTGCATTTAAGACGCCCCGGATGACCTCGCCCATGGACCGTGCAGACCCCGCCTCCCGCGCCGGCAAGTCCCGCGGCATCCGGTGGGTCGTGTTCTTCGGCGTACTGGGTCCCGGACTGATCGTCATGCTCGCCGACACCGATGTCGGCAGCATCATCACGGCCGCGCAGAGCGGTGCGCAGTGGGGCTACAAGCTCCTGTCGCTGCAACTGATCCTGATGCCGATACTGTTCGTGGTGCAGGAACTGACGGTGCGCCTGGGGATCTTCACCGGCAAGGGCCACGGCGAGCTGATCCGCGAGACCTTCGGAACCGGCTGGGCCTGGGTGTCGGTGCTCGGGCTCGCGGTGGCGGCCGTCGGCGCGCTGCTGACCGAGTTCTCCGGAATCGCGGGCGTGGGGGAACTGTTCGGCGTGCCGCGCATCCTCAGCCTGGCCCTGGCGGCGGGCTTCCTGCTCACCGTGGTGTGGACGGGGACCTACCGCCGCGTCGAATACGTCGCCATCGTCCTGGGGCTGTTCGAACTGGTCTTCGTGTGGGTGGCAGCACATGCC
>JBJKSR010000183.1:0-2678 GCA_046703965.1 Gammaproteobacteria bacterium
CGGCCCCGCACTGCGCGGTGCCAGCGACCGCAGCACCGGCAGCCAGGCTCACGGCCGCCTGCAGCGCCCTCCAGCTCTTGCCCGTCGCTCCGGGCGCGACCAGCGCGCCCACTGTGCCGGCGAGGTAGCCGCTCCCAGGCCAGAGGAAATCGAGCGGAAGGGGCTCTGTCGTCATTGCCCGCAGGATGTCGATGCTCATCGCGCCCCTCCCCGCGCGGCAGCGAACTGTTCGGCTTTCGTCGGCCGCGCGGAGCGCCGGCGGGTCGGCGGCGGCATCGCGTGTGCGGCGAGCACTGGCATGCTCGACCCTGCGGCGGGCGATGACCCGGCCGGCAGGCCGTTCGGCCCGCCCTGGCGCATGAGATCAAGGAGGCGATCCGTGTCGACCAAGATCCGCCGGCCGACGCGCACGAACGCCTCCTCGAGGCCCCGCTCGCGGCGCTGACGGTACAACCACCGCCACGACTCGAGAGTCGAGGGGTAATGGACGCGTGCCGCAGCGAGGGCGGGACCATCGGTCATTGGGATGAGCGGCATTGGCTATCTCCTGCCTGCGGCAGCCAGTCGCCACCGCTTTCCACTTCTCCGCACCCTGGGCCCCCTGTAAAATCAATGCAGTCCTAAATTGTGGTAGTCCCAAAATGGGCCATGACCCTTTCCATGAGCCTCTCCAGGATGAACAGGATGCGTTGTGGGCCGCCGCTCGCGCCCTGGGTTGCATACCCGCTCGCAACGCGAACGGGAGCCAGTGGCGCACCAAGCCCGGATACTCGCCGGGGCTGGCGAGTCGGCGCGTCCTGGACGCTATCAGCCGGGAGTTGCAGGTTCTGCGCCGGGCGGCAGGGACAAGGCGGCGCCGGGAAGCCGAGAGGCGCCGACCACCGACGCACTCTGCTGTGCCATGCCCCGATTGCGGTCAGCGCAAAGGCACTGTGCGCCATGTTGCTTCTGCTGGCCACGCCCATTGGTATTGGGAATGCCAGTGTGGCCGCGAGGGCGATCTAGCACGGACGCACGCCGGGGCGGAACGGCGATGGATCGAAGCCGCCCAGTGCGCAGCCGGTCCTCCGCCAGCATCTCGATTGGTGGAGTCCAGCGCGTCAGGGACACCCCGCGGTCGCCGGCGCAAGCTGACCGATCAGCACATCGAACAGGCAGTGCAGCGACTGATGGAGGGGGAAAAGGATACGGATGTCGCCAAGTCCCTTGGCGTCGGCCGATCGACGCTCTATCGCGCACTTCGCCGATTTAGGAATTCTTCACCTTCTCACCCGCCCCGCCAACCTTCTCGCTGAGTCCGGCGAGCAGGTCTTTCACGTCATTGGCGGCCAGGTGCACGTATTTATCGACAGCGTTGGATTTCCAGCCGCCGACGGCCTTGAGTTGCTGACTGCTCGCCCCGTCCCGGGCGAGATACGTCGCCGCCGAATGGCGGAGGTCATGGAAGTGGAAGTCCTCGAGTCCCGCGGCTTTCACCGCGGCCACAAACGGGTCGTGGTAGTTGAATTTGGCCTTCCCGCCGCGGCCTGGACTGAAGAATACGCGGTCATCATCGGCGTGCCGAGCATTGGCGAGCTCTTTCAGCAGTCGCAGCGGCTCGCCACTGATCCAAGTCGCCCTCGCCTGCCTGTTCTTGGTTTCCAGCCTGGATTGCTGGCCCGGCCGACGACCCAACAGTATGCGGCCTTCCTCCAGGTCCACGTCACGCCACTCCAAGTTCAGCAGCTCGCCCGCACGGCTCGCAGTGGCAAGAGCCACCATGACCATGGTGTGAAGCTGCGCGTCCTTGGCCGTCTCGTTCAGCAGCGCTGCGCGCTCCTCCTCGGAAAGGTACCGCACGCGACCAGGGCCCTCCTTGAACTTGCCGACGCCTGCAAACGGATCGGTGCTGATCCAGTGCCACTCCTTGCGGGCGATCTTGAACACATGCGAGAGGTAGGCGAGATACCGATTGGCCGTCGGCGGCTTACGCTGCAACTCGCGGACGGATGCTCCCTCTTTCAGCGCCGACGCCTTGCTGCCCGGAGTGGCTCGCCGGTAAGTCTCCCGCAGCAGCTTGTTGCGGTACTCGACCAGGACGGCCGGCGTCACCTCGGCGAGCTTCAGATGGCCGATCTTTTCCCGCCACCAGCGCAGCCGGCCGATCCGGGTCGAAGCATCCTTCTTTTGCGGGGCCTCCTCGACAATGTAACGATCGATGGCGTCCGCGACTTTGCGGCGCCGAGCTTCGACCGAGCGGAAGTGCTTCCCCTCGATCATCTCGGCTTCTTTCTTGATCGCCCACCGCTCCGCTTCGCGTCGGCTGAAGAACGTGGCCGTCATGGTCGGATATCCCGCGATCCTGTCCCTCACCTGGTAGACGGTCTTTCCATGGCGGACGGGCTCGGCAATGCTTCCCAACTGATATCTCCTCGTCGGATCCGATGCTTGACTATACCCCGACCCAGGAAGAAAATCTGGAGCAGAACTGGAGCAGCTCGAATGATCCAGTTGACGCGTAGCGCAGAAGTTATTGATTTTTAAGTGTTTTTATATGGGGCGTGACGGATTCGAACCGTCGACCAGCGGATTAAAAGTCCGATGCTCTACCGACTGAGCAAACGCCCCACCGCAGGTGGCGGCGCGGGGCCCGGACCGGGCGCCGCGAGAACCTGCCATCATACCCGGATGCTAGAGGT
>JBJKSR010000184.1:0-6037 GCA_046703965.1 Gammaproteobacteria bacterium
CCGACCCCGAGGCCATGTTCTTCGCCCTCGCGCCGAATCCGGGGCCCGACGGCCAGCAAGCGGTGGCGATCCGCCGCGACCTGCTCGGGGACGCGATCGCCCGGCTGGCCGAACGCGGGCTGCAGGCGCGGCGCATCGTGCCCGATTACCTCGCCCTGCCCTGGACGCCGGGCGAGTGGACGGTCCTCGCCGATGCCGGCATGCTCTACGTGCGCTACAGCGAGGCCGGCGGCTTCGCCATCGAGGCGGATATCGGGTGGGGCCTGCTCGAGCAGCGCCTGGAAGCGCTCGGCGAAGATGCCCCGCAACATATCCGCTTCCTGCGCGGGCGCGAGCCGTGGGGCATGGAACCGGCCCTGGAATCGCTGCGGCCCGATCCCGAACCTTACGGCGAAGGCCTGCTCGGTATTGCACCGCAGGGCTTCGCGGCCCCGCTTCCGATCGACCTGCGCCAGGGCGAGTTCAGCCTGCGCAAGGACTGGTGGTCGCAGCTGAAACCCTGGATGCCGGCTGCCGGTGCCGTGGGCCTGGCCTGCCTGCTTGCGCTGGCCGGCTTCGGCGCGAGCTGGTACCAGGCCAGCCGCGCCCGTGCGCAGCTGACGCAAAGGATCCACCAGCGCTTCGTGCAGGTCCTGCCGCACGCCGGGTGGGTCGACGAATCCACCGCGCAGGACGTCATCGCGAGCGAACTCAAGGCCGGCGGCAACAGCCGCTCCTCCGGCAGCCTGCTGGAACTGCTGTCCGTCATCTCCGGCACCGACGCCGGCCGCTCCGTCACCATCAAGTCTTTGAACTACCAGTCGGGAGAACTGCAGATCCACGTCCACGCCGCGACCGTGACCGCTCTGGACGGACTGCGCAAGCAGATCGCGCAGCACGGCGTCAACGCCAGCGTCAATTCCGCCAACCAGACCGCCTCGGGCGTCGAGGGCTCGCTGATGATCCGGGCCGGAGGGGGTGCCTCATGACACTGAGATTGCCAGCCCCCCTGCGCGCCTGGTACGAGGGCCTCATGCCGCGCGAGCGCCGCCTGGTCGTTGCCGGCAGCGTGGTCTTGCTGCTCCTGATCCTGTATCTCGCGGTGGTCAGCCCGATCAGCGCGGCCCACGCGCAGCTCATGCGCGACGTCCACGCCAAGCGGCAGCTCCTCGCCTACATCAACAACGCCGCGCCCCGCCTGGAGGCCCAGTCCAGCGGCGCCACCGGCCATCTGCCGCCGGGGCAATCGGTGTTCGCCGCGCTTTCCTCGGCCATCCAGTCGAGCCCGATTTCAAGCGCCGTGCAGCGGCTCGAGCAGACCGGCGACGGCGGCGTCCGCCTCAGCCTGAGCGGCGTCCGCTTCGACGACCTGGCGAGGTGGCTGAGTTCGATCCAGAACCAGGACGGGATCGTGGCCACCCGGGCCAATATCGAACAGGCCGCCAACCCCGGCGCGGTCAATGCCACGCTTACCCTGAAGCAGCACCAATGATCCTGAAAGTAATCGCATCAACCCTAGTATTTTTAATAGCTTACAGTGGATTCATAATCTCGAATGCACCTGCGGCCTGGGTCATTTCCCACCTCAATCCGCGGCTTTCCGCAATTCACGCCCGGATTTCCGACCCCAGTGGCGGCGCCTGGTCGGGGTCCGGCCAGTTGCAGGTCAAGGGGACGCCGCTGGGCCGCCTGAACTGGAACGCCGCCTTCTGGCCGCTGGTCGCCGGACACCTGGACAGCCGCGTCCGGCTGCGGGGCACCAGCATCGAGGCCAGTGCACAGCTCGAGGCCGGCGGCAAGACGCTGCGCCTGAGACACCTCGACGGCCGGGCGGACCTGCAGACGCTGGCCCGGCTCGCCAACCTGCCGCCGGAAGCCAAGGGCACCCTGGTCGCCAACATGACTTCGCTGAGCCTGTCGAGCCAGGGGGCGCTGGAATCAGCCCAGGGAACGATCGACGTTCACGGCACCAGCCTCCCCGATCTCGGCGTACAGCTCGGCACGCTGCATCTGAGCCTGCAGAACGCGGCAAACCACATGATCCACGGCGTGCTCGAGAACCAGGGGGGGGACCTCGACATCAGCGGGCAGGTCAACCTCTACAACGGCAGCCGCTATACCCTGATCGCCTACCTCAAGCCGCATCCGGGCAGCAAAAACGACCCGATGCGCGATGCGCTCGCCGCGATTCTCGGCAAGCCCGACGCCCAGGGGCGCTACCACTACATGACCAGCGGTCAACTCGGCCGCTGACGGCCGCCGCCGCGGCTGCTTGCTGCGGCGCGCTACCTGGAGCCGGAGCCGAGCCGCCGGTCGATCACGACCGTGGCGCTCGAATGATCCGAAGCGCCCGCGACCCGCTCGCTTCCCAGAAGATCGCCGGGACCGGGCGTCGCGTCCCCGTGCGACGAGACGTGCGCGACGACCTGGAGGGGCCCGCTGGCCGAGCTGAGCCCGTGGCCCTGCATCATGGCGTCGCTGTCGCTCAGGGTGAGCCGGATCGGGAAATGGCCGACCTTCAGCCGCCGGACTGCCAGCGGCGGCCCGCCCCCGGGACCGCGTACGAATACGTAGAGCGTCTCGCCGGGCTTGACGTCCGCCTTGAGCGAAGGCGCCAGCTTCACGGTGACCGACAGGCTCGTCGCATGCCCGGCGGCCGCGGCCGCCGGCTTCGCCGCGGTGGCCGCCACGCCCAGCATGCGCAGGTGATTGCGAATCAGGCCGGCGACCTGGGGCGGGATATGGGGCTGCTGCAGCAGGCGCTGCCAATCGGCCACCGCCTGCGCCCGGTCACCCGCGTTGAGCGCCAGCAACCCGCCGTACCAGAGTCCGCGCGCGTTGTCGGGATCCAGCTTGAGAACGCGGTCGAAGATGGTGCGCTCCTGGGCCGTCAGGCTCTGCGGGTGGGCCAGCAACAACGCCTCGCCCCACATCGCAAGGACGTCGGGGTCGGGCGTGCCCTCCAACTTGACGGCATGATCGTACGCGCTGGCGGCAAGCGAAAAGTGCCCGAGGGCATCCGCACCCTGGCCCAGGTTGATCCAGCCCTGGACGTCGCCGGGATGCTCGCGCTGGTGGGCCTTGAGCTGCGCGAGCATCGTGTCCGCGCGATGCATGATGGCCGCGTGCTCGCCCTGCAGGGCGAAGCGCCAGTTCCCGAAATGCCAGTAGAGCACGCCGGCGGCAATCGGTACCAACAGCAGCGCGGCCAACCCGATGCCCCACTGCCGCCGGGCGCCGACGCGCTGTGTTGCGGCCGCCGTATGGTCCACGGTCGCTTCCAGGTCGCGCGCCGCGGGTTCGAGATCCTCGGCCGCGAGCGCGCCCACGGCCACGTCCTCGTTCAGTTCTTCGGCGAGGTCTTCCCCGGACAACGTCAGGTCTTCCCGGACCCGGTTCGGCCGCCACCACGGGAAAGTCAGGATGGCGAGCACGCCGAGCAGGAGAACCAGTGCCGCAATGATGAACCCCATTATCGAACCTCTGAATCAATCAATGAACGCCGCCGCTTGCGTACTGCTTTCACGGCAACCGCGATGCCGATGGCGAGCAGGATGAACGGACCGAACCAGAGCAGGTACGTCCCTCCTTCCAGTGGCGGCTTGTAAATCGCGAACAACCCGTAGCGCGAGATCATGTACTGCTTGATCTGCCGGTTGGTCTCGCCCTCGAGCAGTCTCTTGCGCACGATATCGCGCAAGGCCCCGGCGATCTGGGCCTGCGAGGTGGCGATCGGCTCGTTCTGGCAGACGGGACAGCGCAGTTCCTCGGTCAACGCCTGGTAGCGTGCCTCCAGGCGCGGCGGCAACAGGTCGGGGCCCGAATCGGTCTTGCCCGCACTGACCGCGGGCGCGGCCACGGCCGCGGTCGCAACCGCGAGCGCCATCAGCAACAGGCAGGCCCGGCCGATCATCCCGGAAACGGCATTCGGACAGGCCCGGGTGTGCCGTTCCCGGGTCGGCCGGCAAGGCGCGCCCCGCAGGGAATGGCCGACCCTTTCGAGGGGGCGCAACACCGCCGGCGGGCCCGGGAACCGTGCACTCGGTTGCGTAGTGGACTCATTCATTCGATGCGACCTGTCGCAGGCAAAAACATCCGCATTTCTCCTCGGTTAAAGAAGCCACGAAGCGGTCGAACGCGATACCCCGGATCATCGCCCCTCCCTGCGCAGGCGCTGGACCATTGGCAGGACCTGGTCATTCGCCATCTTGCGAGTGATCACGCCGGTGAACTTGTGGGCGATGCGTCCCTGGCGGTCGATGACGTAGGTCTCGGGCACGCCCCAGATCCCCCAGTTGGCGCCCTCCTCGCCGTCGTGGTCGAAGGCCACCGCCTGGTAGGGGTCGCCCCAGTGCTTCAACCAGGCCTTGGCGGCATCGCGCGTATCGGTGAAGTCCAGCCCGTAGATCGGCACGCCCTGGCGGCGCAGGTAATCGAGCACGGACGCCTCGTCGGTGCAGGAAACGCACCAACTGGCAAAGACGTTGAAGAGCACGACCTTGCCTTTGAACGTCGCGTTGTCGATCCGGTGTTCCGGCCGGTAGAGTTCCGGCAGCGAGAATTGCGGTGCCGGCTTGTGCACGAGCGGCGACGGAATGTAGCGCGGGTCGTGGCCGAAGCGCGTCGCGAAGACGGCGACCAGCGCCACCACCACCGCCAGCGGGAGCAGACCCCAGAGCCAGCGCCGCATCACGGTGTCTCCGCCCCGGCCCCGGCCGGCAACCGAACCTCGCGCCGCCGCCGGTAACGCGGATCGGTCAATGCCAGCAGGCCGCCGAATGCCATCAGGATCGCACCGCCCCAGATGAAGCGGACCAGCGGGCGAACCTGGAGCCGGAAGCTCCAACTGCCGTCGCCGGTGGATTGCCCCATGGCCGCGTAAATGTCCTGCAGGGGCTCCCAATGGATCGAGGATTCGCTGGTCGGCTGGTTGCCGACATAGTCGCGGTTCGCGGGATGCAGCACCGTCACCAGGTGGCCGTCATGCGTGACCCTGAACGTGCCCTGCGTGCCCTGGTAGTTCGGGCCGCTGATCGGGCGCACGCGGGTGAAGGCGAAATGGTAGCCGCCCACCGTCACGTTCTGGCCGGGCTTCAAACTCACGTCCAGAAAGCTCGACATGGACGAGGACACGGCGATGCCGAGTATCGTGATCCCGATGCCGAAGTGCGCGAGACTCATGCCCCACACTCCCCGCGTCATGCGGACCCGTTGCTCCGCCGGCGCCCGCCGGAGGCGCCGGACCAGTTCGCCCCACGCGGCGGTCACCACCCAGAGGCCCATCGCAATCCCGGCCAGCTCCGTGGGCGTGACGTCGTGCCAGAGCAGGACCGCGGCCCCGATGGAGAGAAGGATCGCGATCGCCAGCGGAACGCGCACGCGCCGCCACACCTCGCCCCAGTCGCCGCGGCGCCAGCGGATGCCGGGGCCGATGCCGATCAGAAGGAACACCGGCACCATCACCGGTATGAAGACGCGGTTGAAGTACGGCGGACCGATGGACAATCGTCCCAGTCCGGCCGCGGAGTAGAACAGCGGATAGAGGGTACCCAGGAGCACGGCGGCCGCAGCGACCACGAGCAGCACGTTCATGGTGAGCAGCGCCGTCTCCCGCGACAGCAGGCCGAAGCCCCCCCCGCCGCCGGCGAGCTTCGGTGCGCGCCAGGCATAGAGGCCGAGGCCGACGCCGGTGAACGCGCCGAGCAGCGCGAGCACGTAAATGCCGCGCTGTGGATTGACCGCAAAGGCATGGACCGAGACCAGCACCCCGGAACGTACGAGGAACGTGCCCAGCAGCGACAACGAGAACGCCAGCAGCGCGAGCAAGGCCGTCCAGCCGCGGAAGGCCCCGCGCTTCTCGGTGACCATCAGCGAGTGCACCAGGGCGGTCCCGATGAGCCAGGGCATGAACGAGGCGTTTTCAACCGGGTCCCAGAACCACCAGCCGCCCCAGCCGAGTTCGTAGTACGACCAGTAACTGCCGAGCGTTATGCCGGCGGTTAGAAACAGCCAGGCGGCCAGCGTCCACGGCCGGGTCCAGCGCGCCCAGGCGCTGTCC
>JBJKSR010000185.1:0-6653 GCA_046703965.1 Gammaproteobacteria bacterium
CCCTGTGGCCGAGCTTCAACTGAAGCTTAGTATGAATAAGCTCGTGAATCAGGTTCGACCTAACGTCTGCAACAAATTGGTGTTTTTCCGAGGAATAAACGATCATTTTTCGCCGTCGCCTCTAAGCCGAATAGAGTTGGGCTTCTCGGCACTACCCCTCACCAATTCAGCTGGATACTTCTGCATGTTCTTAGCAATCTTATTTTTAGCCTCCGTAACGAGGTCTAGATCAAGCTTATCGCATATGAGTAACAAATAGTTAAAAATATCGGCGACTTCTTCGGATACTCGTGCGCATTTATCGGCATCAAGCGAGCGAGATTGTTCCTCGGTGAGCCACTGGAAAATCTCCAGCAACTCCGCTGCTTCGACCGACAGAGCCATAGATAGGGTTTTTGGAGAATGAAATTGCGCCCAATCTCGCTCAGCCACAAATACTCGCAGCTGCACCATCAACTCGTCCAAATTTTTCATCTCACCACCTTGACCGCCATGAGCATATAGCGACCTGCACCTGCAGCACCCAAGTAGCCGCCGCTAACTTTATGGGCGTAAGTCTGATTTTGACATACCCACCAGTAGCGCACTAAATGATCACTTGATTCGGAATATACACCCGACTGCGCATTAAAACCCATCAGGCAAAACCGACTCCAGCAAATGAAGCTTGCCTATAGGGTTCAGAAAATATTCATGCCTCTGCCCTAAGCTCCTAATACGCCTTAAATTTTCTGCAAAGCCGACTATTGATCGAACGGATGCTTGCGGATGATGGTGTGGTCGCGGTCGGGGCCGGACGATGTTTAGTAGTGATAGCGGCATTGTACGATGACGATGGCGTCGTCGGTGACCTTGTAGACCAGGCGGTGGATGCGGTCGATGCGGCGCGACCAGTAGCCGGTCCACTGGTGCTTGAGAGGCTCGGGTTTTCCCGGGCCCTCGAACGGCTGCCGCTCTATGGCCTTGATCAGGGCATTGATGCGCTTGAGCGTCTTTTTATCGTTGGTCTGCCAGTAGAGGTAGTCGTCCCAGGCGTCCGATGCCCACGAAAGGATCACGGGTCGATCAGGTCGTGGGGCTCGGTTTTGCCGGCTTCGACCTCGGCGATGGCGCGGTCCAGGCGTTCAGCATTTTTGGGGCTCGCCATGAGGTAGGCGGTTTCTTCGTAGGCGGTGAAGTCTTCCAGTGATATCAGTACCGCGGGTGCGCCGTTCTGCCGCGTCACCAGAAGCGGCGCGTGGTCTTCGTTGACCTTGTCGAGCATTTTGGCCAGGTGGCGGCGGAAAGCGGAGTAGCTTATGTTTTCCATGGGGTGCCTCGGTTGGTACGGGTTATTGTACTTGTACCTGTTTTTGTACGCAAGTGGCCAGTTTGGCTTGGTGGCGGGGTTTTTCGCGGCCGGGACGTCCGCTCCTACGATAGCTAATGCACTCTCTCGTCATTCCGGCGTAGGCCGGAATCCAGAAAGACGTGGAATCCCGCCTTTTGGCGGGATGGTTTTTTGGAACTGGGTTCCTGCTTTCGCAGGAACGACGGGGAGAAGGCCGGTGCTTGCTTATCGCGGCTGAAGCCGCTCCTACAAAGCGAGGTCATATCGATTCAATCGAAGGGGTGCTTTTTGATGATGGTGTGGTCGCGGTCGGGGCCGGTGGAGATCATGCCGATGGGGATGCCGCTTAGTTCTTCGATCTTCTCGAGGTAGGCACGGGCGTTTTCGGGCAGTTTTTCGTATTCGGTGATGCCTACGGTGGAGGCCTTCCAGCCCGGGAGGTCGATATAGACCGGCTCGGCGTTGGCGTAGGCGTCGGCGCCGATGGGGGCGTCGGCGACCTCTACCCCGTCGTGGCTGTAGGCCACCGCGATGCGGATGGTGTCCAGCTCGTCCAGGACGTCGAGCTTGGTGACCGCGAGCGATGAGACGCTGTTGTTGATGATGGCACGGCGCAGCAGCACGGCGTCGAACCAGCCGCAGCGGCGCGGGCGGCCCGTGGTGGCGCCAAATTCCTTGCCGCGGCGGGCGAGCGTCTCGCCCATCTGGTCGAACAGCTCCGTGGGGAACGGGCCGCCGCCGACGCGCGTGGTGTAGGCCTTGACCACGCCCACCACCTCGTCGATGCAGCGCGGGCCGAGACCGGTGCCGGTGGCGGCCGAGCCGGCGGTGGTGTTGGACGACGTCACGAACGGATAGGTGCCGACGTCGATGTCCAGCAGCGTGCCCTGGGCGCCCTCGAAGAGCACGTTGCCGCCGCCCTGGTGGATGCTGCGGATCTCGGCGGTGACATCGGTGATCATGGGGTGCAGCGCCCCGGCGTAGCCGAGGTAGCGTTCCAGCGTCTCCTGGAAGTCCACCACCGGGGCGTTGAAGTAATTCTTGAGTATGAAGTTGTGGAAATCGAGCACCTCGCCCAGCTTGGCGGCGAAGCGCTCGCGGCGGAAGATGTCCCCTACCCTCACCGCGCGGCGCGCGACCTTGTCCTCGTAGGCCGGGCCGATACCCCGCCCCGTGGTGCCGATGGCCGCGGCGCCCTTGGCCTTCTCGCGGGCCTTGTCCATGGCCACGTGCGCGGGCAGGATGAGCGGGCACGCGGCGCTGATGCCCAGGCGCTCGCGGGCCGGCACACCCTCGGTCTCCAGCAGGTCCAGCTCCTCGAACAGCGCGGCCGGGTCGAGCACCACGCCGTTGCCGATCAGGCAGCGCACGCCCTCGCGCAGCACACCCGAGGGGACCAGATGCAGCACGGTCTTCTTGCCGCCGACCACGATGGTGTGCCCGGCGTTGTGCCCGCCCCGGAAGCGCGCCACGGCGTCGACGCGCTCGGTGAGGAGGTCGACGAGCTTGCCCTTGCCCTCGTCGCCCCACTGGATGCCTACGACTACCGCGTTCTTGCTCATGTCTATACCGTATATCGAACCAGGTACAAGATGGCCACCCCCGCCACGATGGCCACGAATCCCATTGCGCGCAGGCCGCGATCGCCCACCTGCATCATGTGCGCCAGCCCCTGGCGGAAGGTGCGCGGGCTGAGGAACGGCACGATACCTTCCAGGAAGATGGCGACGCCGATCGCGGCGAGCAGTATATGCACTACGGTCCCCGATGGAGGATCGGCAGGCTCCCGGCCTCCGGGCGACGGCCTTTATCCGGTTCCGTCTGCCCTGCCAGGGAGAAGGCCGGGATGAGGGGCGCATTGCGGAGCGGTGCCGTCCGGTTTTCCCCCTTGCCCCGGCGCGCTCCCCGGATGCGGGGAGAGTGCGTGGCATTCCAGCCGGGCACGGGGCCCGCCAATCCGGCTTTGGCCGGTGGAGGATTCAATGCTTGCGCTCCGGGCCGGGGTGCTCGTCCAGGACCTTGAACCAGGGGCTGTCGGTGGACAGGATGAACAGCCGGGTGTGCGTGTCCAGCGCCGCCTGCTCGCTCAGCAGCGTCTGGTAGAAGCGGAAGAAATCCGGCGCGGCGCGTGACGCCCTGGCGTAGATGCCGGCCACCTGCGCCTCGCCCTTCCCCTTGATCGAGGCGGCCTGCTGGCGCGCGGCGGCTAGGATGGAATGCGCGCGGTCGCGCGTGGCCTCGAGCTTCTTCTCGGCCTCGTTGCGCGCCTCGGCCTCCTTCGCCTGGCGGGCCTGGGTGTCGGTCTGCAGCATGGACTGCACGATCTTGTCGCGCTCGGCCTTGGACGGAGTGATGCTGGTGATGTGGGCGGCGAGCACCGTGATGCCGAGCTTTTCCGCCACCGGCTTGAGCGCCGCCGTGACCGCGGCGCTCAGCGAGTCCGCCGGCTCGGAGAAGACGGCCGCGCCCTGCCCTTTGGCCAAGTGCTTGCGCAGCGCACCTTCCACGGCGTTGTCCAGCTTGGTGCCGACGACATCTTCCTTGCCCTGCGTCGCACCGTAGAAGGTCTCGGGCTGCTCGAGGCGCCACACCACGGCATAGCCGGCACTGCCGCCCTGGTCCGGGTGGCGGGAGTTGGCATTGAAGGTGCCCCGGGTGACGTGCACCCGGGCGTCGAGATTCACGAGCTGCGCGCCGATCGCTTTCCAGTGCAGGCCGGGCTGGCCGGTGCTGGCGGTCGCCTCGCCGTGATTCACCATCACCGCCACTTCGCCGGGGCCGACGTTGTACAGGGAAGCGTCCAGCACGAAGATGCCGACGACGATGATGACGAGGACGATGAACAGGCGCGTGAGGAGCTTGTTGTTCACCTCGTCCCCCCCTTGCCCGTTACGGAGGGCGCCGGGCGCTTGACGGTGCCGGCGGGCCGCGGCTTGGTGGCCGTCAGCGCCGAGGCCGGCAGGGTGATGGCGTGTACGGAGCCCGAGACGACGACCTTGGGCGCTGCGGTCAGGGTGTCACGCAGGACGTCGTTGCGGAGCATGGTCTCGGTGACCCTCGGCGCCTTTTTCCAGGCCGGCACCAGGGCGCCGAAGCGGGCCACGTCGGTCTGTGCCTGGGCGACCTGCTGCTGGGCATCGCTCTTGGCCTTGGCGACGATCGCCCGGGCCTGGGACTGGGCCTTCAGGATCGAGGCCTCGGCCGCCTCCTGGGCGCTGGCCGCCGCCGCCGCGGCCTGCTTCTGGCGCGTCTCGGCCTTGTCGCGGGCATCGGCGATGGCCCCGGGCATCTCGAGGCGACTGAGGTGGACCTGGTCGATGCCGATGCCGATACGAGTGCCGTCGATCCGGGCCTGCAGGGCCTTTTCGAGCGTGGCCGAGCTGGAAGCCTGGCTGGCGTGCTGCAGGGCTTTCAGGTCGCGGCCGGACGCGGTGTTGAACAGGACCACGTCCGCGGCGGCGCCGAGCACGGACGTGGGCACGGTGGCGCCGTAGAGGTAGTCGAAGGGCTCGGTGACGTGGTACTTGACCGTCAACCCCGCCGTGACCCATTGGCCGTCGCTGGTGAGTACCGTGTCCTGGCGGGTGATCGAGCGCGATTCGGTGACGTTGACGTCGTGCACGGTGTCGATCGGCCACGGCCAGTGCCAATGCACGCCGGGGCCGACCGTGTCGGCATGGGAGCTGAGGGTAAGAACCACGGCGCGGTAGCCGTCGGAGACCTGGAAAATGCCGGAGAGCAGCCAGACGGCGACGAGGATCAGTACCGCGAACCACCACAGGCGCGGGCGCAGCGGGTGACGGGACCCGCCGCCGCGCCCGAGGCGTTGGCTCAGGCGGCGCTTTATCTGGGCGAACATCTCGTCCAGGTCGCGCTGGCCGTCCCACGGATCGTGGTCCTTGCCGGGTTCTTTCCAGCCCATGCGGGGTCCTCGAACGGTGAAAAATACGCGGCCGCAATTTGCGCCAGGCCGCCAGCCGTGCAGTTTAGCAGCCCCGGCCGCACCCGGCCCCGGGACCGGGATCAAGAGCCAGGGTAGCTCGACCTTCGGCGGTTCGGTGACCTTCGCGATGGGGACCGCCGTTCCCACACTCCCTTGTCCAACCAGGGCGCCCCACCTTCTGTAGGAGCGGACGTCCCGACCGCGAAAGCCGGCAAGATGCCGGCGCTCCCAGGTTCGCGGGCAGGGCCCGCTCCTACCCTCTTTGCATTCGGGTGTGCCGTCGGGCGCGCCGAGAAGCGCAGCTCGCAACGGGAACCTTCGGCACAATGGCTTTGCCTACTTTCGCCGAAACGAAAGCAGGCCCGCCGGGAGGGCCAAAAGTTCGTATCCCGACCCCGGGTCGGGATTCCCTTTGGGACTGGATCCCGGATCAAGTCCGGGATGACGATTCAGGGGGCGCGGCATTCGCGATGGGGACCGTCGCTCCCACACTCCCTTGTCCAACCAGGGCGCCCCACCTTCTGTAGGAGCGGACGTCCCGGCCGCGAAAGCCGGCAAGATGCCGGCGCTCCCACAGGCTTATGGCTCACAGCCCCGTCAACCTGCCGCTACCGGTTCGTTCTCCCGCATCAGCCGCGACAGGGTCTCCTTCGGCATCTGCACCCACAGGTCCCAGCCGCCCTCGTCGCTGGGCTGCTCGCGAACCACGGCGTCCAATTCGAACAGGCGGGCGCGCAGCCGCCCGGATTCCGGGCCCAACTCGATGTGCTGCGGCTGCTCGGGAACGCCCAGGACGCGGGCCAGCTCCTGCGTCAGCTCGGGCAGCCCGGCGCCGGTATGTGCCGAGAGGTACACCCGCGGCGCCGTGCCGCCGTTCGGGCTCGTGTAGGGCCGCTCGGTCAGGAGGTCGGACTTGTTGAAAACCTCGACCTGGGGAATGTCGCCCGCCCCGATCTCCTCCAGCACCTGGTTGACCACGGCGATCTGCGCTTCGTGTTCCGGGTTGGCGGCATCGATCACGTGGATCAGCACATCGGCCTCGCGCACTTCGCTGAGTGTGGCTTTGAACGCTTCCACCAGTTCGTGCGGCAGGTTGCTGACGAAACCGACCGTGTCGGCAAGGACCACGCTGCCGATGCCGGGCACGGGCACCCGCCGGAGCAACGGATCCAGGGTGGCGAACAGCTGGTCGGCCGCATAGGCGCGGCTTTCGCTAAGCGTGTTGAACAGGCTGGTCTTGCCGGCGTTGGTGTAGCCGACCAGCGCCGCGACCGGGGCGTCGTTGCGCCGCCGCCGCTGCCGGCTCTGTGCGCGCTGGCCGCTGACCTTTTCCAACCTGCGCGAGATCTGGCTGATGCGCTGGCCGATCAGGCGGCGGTC
>JBJKSR010000186.1:0-2877 GCA_046703965.1 Gammaproteobacteria bacterium
GTACAACGCTGCGCGGCCCGGAGCGTTGACTCCGCATCAAGCCCGCCGTGTTGCCCGCGCGTAATATGCCGTGCGTCGCGGGGAAGCGATAGATGTCGAAGAAACCCGACAGTGCGGCGGGCGAAGCCAACATCCAACGATGGGGCACCAGCGCCAAGCTCGCGATGACGTCTCCATTAGGAGACATAATCCGGCGCTCTAGGGGGTCGCCGGAGCGGCTTCGAGGAGCCCCCGTGCGCGCAGCACCTCGCGCATGGGCGCAAAGGGGAACTCCCGGAGCACCCGGTGCAGCCGTGCTTCGCAGAGATGTAAGTTGGTGTAGTGCCGGAAGCGCGAGAGCGCGCCCACCCGGATGCGCGGCTGGCCGGGATCGATTTCCCACGGATGCAGATAGAAGGGAAAGGCCCGGCCGTTGTCGTTGATCTGGCGCAACCCGGCCCGGGTGAGCCAGTACGGGAAGTTGCGGAAGTACCCCCCGCCGCACACCGGCACCTTCATGCCGAAGACCTTCGCCGGCACCATCGGGAACTCGACCAGCGCGCGTCCCGAGGGGGCGGTGACCAGGCCCGGATCCGGCGAGGCATCCGGGATGCCATAGCGGTCGTGGCGGATGGGGAAGATGGACGAGTCGTAATGGAAGTCGAGGTCGATCAGGATATCGAGCGCCCAGAGCGTATCGCGGATGACCGAGAAGCTCGCCGCCCGGTAGCCGTGCACCGGGCGGCCGGTCGCATCCTCGAGCAGCTGCTTGGCGCGCCCGGTCTCTTCCCGGAACAGCGCGGGTGTCTGCTCGTAGATGAGCTGATGCGAATAGCCGTGGCAGGCCACCTCGTGCCCGCACTCGGCGATGCGCCGCACGAGGGCCGGATGACGCTCGGCGACCCAGCCCAACACGAAGAAGGTGCCCGAGACGCCGCGCTCGGCGAGCAGCGCCAGCAGCCGCTCGGTATTGCTCTCGACCCGGGACTCGCGGGCCGGCCAGCTCTCCCGGGACACGGACGAGGCCAGCGCCGCGACGTGGAAGTAGTCCTCGACGTCCACGGTGAACGCGTTGAGCGGGATGCGGGCGCCGAGGGGCTGGGCGGGGGCGAGCATGGCCAGGGACTGTACTGGAAGGGCGGTGGCGGGCGCGTGTGAGCGGTTCCCAAAACAAGAACGGCCCCAGAGGGCCGTTCTCGAGATCTCCCGGCTCAGCGCATGAGACCTGGCATCACCGGTCGATCCGCTGCCGGGCGCGGCGGCGCATCACCAGGGCGAAGCCGAGCAGGCCCGCGCCAAAGAGCGCCAGGCTGCCGGGCTCGGGCACGGTCGACGGAGGGGGATCGGTGATCTCACCGCCGACCGTGAAGGACGCGCAACCCGAGCTCGAGCAGCTGGTGCTGAACGTGTCAACGAGCGTCAGCGAGTAGGCAGAGCCGCCCGCGATGGGACCCAGGCCGGTCGTGGAGTCGTAGCCGCTGCCGCTCAGCGCGAGCGGGATGCCGATGAGCTGTCCACCGGAATTGCCCGGCCCGAAATACGTGTCGGTGGAATCGTAGTACGCCTGCTGCGTCACCGATCCCGCGCCGGTTTGAATATTCGACAGCGATGACTCGAAGCTGCCTGCGGCCGCCGTAAAGCCCGTGTCACTGACCATCACGGTGAGCGGAGCGCAGCCGGTGGTGATTTCGCAAGCCGCCACCGTGCCGGTCAGGTTGATGCCGTAGGGCGTCACCGTGGGCGAATTGCTGTTGCCGCCGAATTGGGAATAGATGTTCCACCCGTTGAAATCGGGATTGGAGTAGCCCACCGCATTCGATGAGCTGGTGTAGTAGGTGAGTCCGCTGACGGTCAAGCCTCCGCTCGAGAGCGTCATCTTGATCGGGTTGATGGTGGACGCCCACGCCGGTCCCGTGGCCATCGCCGCCATCGCCGCCGCAGCGAGTCCCCATTGAAAATAACGCCTCATGATCTTCCGAACTCCATCTTCCGAACTCCCGAACGCAGCTGATCGTCTGCAGCCATTCAGGCAGCAAGCCTCATGCCAGAACAAAAATACTGATGGAGATCAATGCACTAGGGTATGGTGGATTTTCCGATGCAGAGTCAGTGTAAAGAAATCCGACGGAGAGTCCGTGAGGGTCATGCACGTGACGAAGGGCAAATGGGCAAGCGCAAGGCTCGCGTGCCGGTCCGGCGGGACTGGCCGCCTCCCGGGCGCCTGCGCGTGGCAGGTCTTGACGCTTCCGGGCACGACCGTTGGCGGGATGGGGGGCGCCCGAAACGCCATCGAGACCAGAGCGGCCCCGGGGAGGGGCCGCTCTCGCGAGACAACGGATGTACGGGTGTGCGGTGTGCCGTGGCCGGGATGCCGAGCTCAGCGCTGCCGGGCACGGCGGCGCAGCGCGAAGCCCAGTGCCGCCAGTCCGGCGGCGAACAGGGCGAAGGTGCCCGGCTCCGGGACCGTCGGCGTGCAGCTCTCGCCCGAGGCGCACACCGAGTCCGTGCCGTACGTCGTGCCGAAGCGGAACAGGACATTGGAGATGGCGTCGCTCGAGGCCAGACCCGGGACGTTCAGGTAGTACGTTCCCGTGTCAAGGATGAACGGCTGATGGCTGGAGCTGGTGGTGATGCTGCCGTTCGCATTGGTGTAGCCGCCGGGGCCCGGCGGGCCGATGATCAGCTGTGCGGGCGCAGCCGTGGGATTCGACTCGCAGATGATGCACAGGTCGAAGCTCGAGCCCGAATTGCCGAGCGCCCACCCGGTGCTGCCGCTGGAGAGGTTGGTGAGCGCCCCGCCGCTGGAGATGTCACCGAACTGCGCGAAGCTGCTGCCCAGCGTTCCGGAGGTGACATTGGCGAGCGAGAAGCTCAGGCCGCTGATGAGCTGCGCGACAT
>JBJKSR010000187.1:0-4336 GCA_046703965.1 Gammaproteobacteria bacterium
GATCCGTCCACACCTGCCGGTCGACGGGGAGATGCTCGCGCCCGACGGCTTCCCGCAGGGTGGCACTGATCAGGCGCATTTTCTCCAGCCGGCTCTCGTAGGCAACTCGACCGCCGGCACCGTCGGACGACGGCCCTTCCTGCGCCGCCTGGGCGGGCTTGAATTCGCCCGACCCCGCCATGAGCCAGAGCAGGTCCGCCCCGGCCGCCTCCGCAATGGCGAGCAGCCGCGACGGTACGGGCTCCGTATTGCCGTTCAGGTAATTCTCCAGCGTCCGCCGCGGGATGCCGGTTTTCCTGGCCAGTTCGTTGCCGCCACCCGCCATCGAGGCGCATTCCCGCAATCGTTGCGACAACTCGGACGTGACTGATGGCTTCATGACATTTTCCAGGTCCAGCATTAATCAGAGAATAGCATAATTCTGCCATGCCCTAAATTTAACAGGCGCATTTATACTTGATATTGCTGTTTGGCGCGTAGTGATCCCGTAGAGCAAGTTCCTGCCAAATACATTCTATCTGCGAGACTTGCAATGAACCAGACCGCAACCGCATTGAACCGTCGATCGCAGCCGTACTCCTGCCACCATGTAAACGCTCCGGCCCGGCCTGACAAGCCCTGTGGGTATTTCGTCACGTGCCGCCCGGCCGGTCAACCGCCGCTGCTGGAACTGGTTCTCGGATTGGTCGCGATTCCTGCCGTCCCTCCCGCCTTCGCCTCGCAGTCTACCGGAGGCGTCGGCGTGCCGATAACGGTAGTCTACCATTGCAGAGCACACGCAGACCCCTCGGCGCGGGGGACGGCCACGCGGCTCGTCTTGCGCCATTGCCAGGGTTATCCCCGGCCGGGGAACGTTTCTCCAGCCTCCCGGACGCGCCGTGTGCTGCCATCCGCGTCCGCGATGGAATACACGACGCGGGACCTCGGCTCCTTCGAGGCCCGGCACCAAGGACGTCGACATCAATTGCTGACGGTTTACTCCTGGAAGGCGTCGCCGGCCCGCTCGAAGGACACGAGAAGGCCGGCAAAGCCCCGAACCGGCTTCCCGGCTCCGCCACCATGACGCAGCCGTTCAGCGCCCGAATCGGACGCCGGCGGCTGCCATCGCCTGGCCGACGTAAGCGAACATTGCCCTGTCCATCCCATACGCGGTCATGACGTCCGGCTGTTCCTTGTAGGCATCGGCGATCTTGCGTCCGATCTCGGGGTTCCCGCCGGTTGCGGCCCGCGCCAAGTCGTACCAGCGCTTGCCGAGTTCCTGCACCTGCGGATCGTCCGGCGGCGTGCCGGCCTCCATGGCCGAGCGCACGGCCTCTATCAAGTCCGCCCAGTCCTGCTGCGCCCGCTGCATTCCCTCCTGCCCGAGCGTGTCGGCCCGCTCCCGCATTTCCCGTCGCTCGGAATCGGTCAGCTTCACATCCAGTTGCGTGTTCATTCGGATAGCCCTCGTAAGGTCGTTTACATCGATGGTTCCTGCCGAACCCACCTGCTTCGCCAGGTTGCGCAAGGCCTCCAGGCTCTGCCGCCTGACCGAAAGCTCCCGTTCCAGCACCGCGATCCGGCTGGCGAGGACTTTCGTCCCCGAGTCGGAATCGCGCTCGAGCAGGATCCCGATCTCCGCCAGCGAAAAGCCGCCGCGCTTCAAGAGCACGATCTGCATCAGCCGGCGCAGCGAGGCCTCGTCGTACAGGCGGTAGCCTGCCGCCGAGTGCGTCGCCGGTCTCAACAAACCGCGTCTCTCGTACAGGCGCAGCGCCTTGGCGCTTACGCCCGTTCGTTCGGCCACCTCGCCAATCCGCAGAAGCATCGGTTTTCCGGTCCTCGGGTTCGACATCGCGGCTATCCTCCGCCTTGACCCAGGGGCAAGGTCAAGTGCGTTTTTTTCATCTTATCGCGTGCCTGACGCCCGCATTGCAAAGGCCCCGGCGAATGCCCGCGGTACGCGGGATGATGCCCACCCTACGCGCGTCGTTCGCGGATGACGAGGCCGATGCCGCCCAGGATGGCGACCGCTGCGACGACAAGCCGCAGACTGAGCGGTTCGCCGAGCAAGAGGACGCCGCCGAGCGCGGCTATCACCGGCACGCTGAGTTGCACCGTCGCGGCAGTCGTCGCCTTCAGCGCCGGTAGCGCCGTA
Organism: Gammaproteobacteria bacterium; assembly: GCA_046703965.1. Classification (GTDB taxonomy): domain Bacteria; phylum Pseudomonadota; class Gammaproteobacteria; order JAKDMP01; family JAKDMP01; genus JBAUSV01. The sequence continues at coordinate 2,138 of JBJKSR010000187.1, forward strand.
TACCAGATCGCGTAGCCCAGGCCCGACGTCACGACACCCGAGGCGAGTGCATAACCGACACCGTCCGCGTCGAACGACGCATGTCGGAACATGACGATACTCAGCGCGATCGTGATGGGAACGGTGCGCAGGAAATTTCCCGCCGTCACGCGGATCGGATGGCCGGCGCCGCGCCCGCGCAGCGAATATACGCCCCAGGCGACGCCGGCGCCGAGCATCAGCCCCGCGCCCCACAGCGGCGGTGAGGTCAGCCCCGGCAACAGCAGCACCACCAGCCCCGCGGCGGCCGCGGCAAACCCGATCCACTGGATCGCCCGCAGCCGCTCGCCCTTCAACAGCCCGTAGCCGATCATCGTCGCCTGCACGGCACCGAACAGCAGCAACGCTCCCGTCGATGCCGGGAGGCTGACGTACGCAAACGAAAACGCTGCCGCATATACGAACAGTGCCAGCGCCGACCACCAATTCCCGCCGGTCGCTGAACGCACGCCGCGGCCGCGCAGCGTGACCAGCCACAGCACCGCTGCACCAGAAAGCAGCCGCAGGCTCGTGAAGCTCGCCGCGTCGATGGCCGTGTCGCGCAGCGCCGCCCGGCACAGCAGAGAATTGGCGGCAAACGCCACCATTGTCAGCGAGGTCAGAACGAAAACGCGAACCGGTGGCATGGCGGAAACTTTGCTATTCCTGCGCCCGATAATATCGCGAACCGCATACCCCACCGGCATGCCAGGCGGATTACATCGTCGCCGTGCATGCCATATTCCCCCGTCGCACCCGAATTGCGCGGAGCTTATGTCTTGAGTTTGGCCGATCGACTAGTGACGCTGGAGTCGGGCGACATTCAGCCTCGGCTACCAATAAGGCGGGATGACTCCCGCCCTACCGGATTGACCTGGTCTTACGGGAAATTCGCGATTTCCGATTTCTGAGCGGCGCTCAGGTCGGCCGCGACCGGCGTACCTTTGAAACAGCCTATGGTGTACGGGTACTCTTCGGTCAGCACGTAGTGATACATCGTCACCTGCTTACCGTGCCACATGACGGCGCTGGTGATTCCGTGGCAGGCATCGAGATCGGTGTCGTGCAAGGTCTTGCCGGTCGTCAGATCCTTTTCCCCGTAAATGCCGAAGCCGTCAAGCGCGTATCCCACCAGTCCGGACGTATCAACATTCGGCATGCAGGGCGACGGGCCGTGATAGTGATATTGTCCCGCTTGCTGCGGATGCGCGTGGCAACTGTCCTGGACTTCGTGCGCCATCGCATCGTTACCACCGGCGTCCAGGGCGTTGTAGATGGCAACGCCATTGACGGCGAACCCGATCATGCCCATCGGCACGCAGGTCGGCGACGAGGCCACTTGGGGATCCGACGGCAGGGTCAGGTCGATGTTCTGTGCCAGGATGTAATTGGGATTGGTGTCGTACTGGTACGCGGGATCGCTGGACTGGATCGGGAAAATGCCCGACGGCTCGTCCGGAAGGTTGTTGGACACGATCGTGGTCGTGGAACCGGTCGTGGTGATTTGCGTGTCGCCGGGCCAGCTCACGCTGCCTTCGACCGCGACTTTTTGCGCAGGGTACCAATAATCGCCCTGGATCCAGGGACCGCTATGTGAAGCACCCGGCTTGAAGGAGGTCACGCAGGACATCAGCTCGCCCTTGGTCGGCGTCAACGACCTCAGCCCATCACCCAGCGGCAAGGCGCCGGACGGCCATAGCGATCGTTGCATGGTGATCGGCAAGTTTGACGTGGATCCTTGAGTCAGACTTCCACCGCCGCACCCGGCCAGCGTCAACGTCGAAATGCAAAGAAATGTAACCAGAATGTTTCGTATTGTAAATTTCATGACGATTTCCCTTTATAGTCAGGCCTACGGCCCGGGGTCATTTTTTTGATAAGCATACCGCGGGAAAGTTCTGCTATGTTGTTCACGCAGAGATGCAAGACACCCTGGTCCGTCCCCGACTATCGATACAGTCTCCGACACAAGCGTTGATATCCATGCCGTATTCCCAATCGCAGATCGTGCGCCTCGCCAACGGCTACAACGTCTGGACCCGGCGCGTAGGCGACCAGCCCGTGCACCTGTTGCTTCTGCATGGCGGACCGGGCTTTACACACGAATACTTCGAGGGCTTCGGCGAGCGCCTCCCCGCCGCCGGCATCGCAGTCCACTACTACGATCAACTTGGCTCCTAT
>JBJKSR010000188.1:0-7733 GCA_046703965.1 Gammaproteobacteria bacterium
CTCGCCCTTTGCGTGCCGTCCGCCCTCGCCAGAGGTACCACGAGTCCGGCCCCGACGCCACTGTCGTTATGGCGGGTCAGCGACCACTCCGGACGGGTACTCTACCTCGCCGGGTCCATGCACGCCCTCACCAAGAACGACATGCCGCTTCCGCTCGCCTATACCCACGCCTTCGACCACTCCGACAAGCTGGTAGAGGAATTGAACCTGCCCAAACTCGACGAGTCGGCGGTCAGCCGGCAGGCGCTCGAAATGGGCACGCTGCACGGCACCACGCTCAGCAAGGTGATGGGCAAGGAAAAGTGGGCCAAGGCCAGGAAGCTGGCTTCCAAAGCCGACGTCGAACTCTATCGCTACGAGAACTTCAAGCCGTGGCTGGCGGCCGTCGGCATCGCCGATACGCTGCTCGTGCGCCTGGGCTACAACCCCCGGCTGGGCGTCGACATGCACTTCGCCCGGCTCGCCGAGAAACGCAAGATGCCGAGCAGCGGGCTGGAAACGGTGGCCGAGCAATTCTCGTTCTTCAACGACATGACGCAGGACGTCCAGAAGCGGTTCCTGCTTCAGACCCTGGAACAGGCGACCACGGCGAAGCGGGACCTCGCCCGGCTTCACGACGCGTGGGCCGTGGGCGACGTGCACACGCTGGAGGCGCTGCAGAAGAGCAACTTCAATGGATTTCCCCACGTGCGAAAGGTCCTGCTTACCGAACGCAACGCACGCTGGATGCCGCACCTGAAGAAGTGCCTCGCGAGCGGCCGGACCTGCTTCGTCGTGGTGGGCGTGGAGCACATGGTCGGCCCCCACGGGCTCGTCGCGCTGTTCCGAGCCGCCGGCGACAAGGTGGTCCAGATGCACGCATCGGCCGGGACCAGGGCGGCCGGGGATTAAGCCGTGGCGCTCGAATCCATGCAGCTCGGCGGACAGTTGCTCCTGGCGCTCCCGACGCTGGGCGACCCCCGGTTTCGCGGCAGCGTCGTGCTGATGTGCGAGCACGGGGACGAGGGCTCGCTCGGCCTGGTCGTCAATCATCCCATGCAGCTGAACCTGGGCGCCGTGCTGAAGCAGCTCAACCTCCCCGAGGCAAAAACCGAGATAGCGGCGCGGCCCGTGTTTTCCGGCGGACCGGTCGAAACCCAGCGCGGCTTCGTGATCCACGACGCGCCCGGGCGCTTCAGCGAGTCGCTCGACCTGGGCGACAGGCTCGCGGTCAGCAGTTCCGAGCAGATCCTGCAGGCAATCAGCCAGGGCCGGGGACCGGACCGTTTCCTCATCGTACTTGGCTATGCAGGATGGGGACCGGGCCAGCTCGAGGCCGAACTGCGGGAAAACGCGTGGATTCCCGTACCGGCGACGCCCGAACTGATCTTTGATACGTCGATCAAGGACCGCTGGCGGGCGGCCGCGATCCAGCTCGGGATCGATCCGCTGCAGCTATCCAGCGAATCCGGGAACGCCTGAATTCCCCGGGGCTCGGAGGAACCCGAATCCGCGGACACCGGCAGCGGGCGGATCGACAAGTGCGAGAGTGCCCGACGGTGGATCGCTTCGAGTCAAGCGTTTTCCCCTTGGTCCGGACTGGCGGTCCAAAGCGCTTCCCGGATACCGATCTTGGTAAACTGCGCGCCAGGCGGCGTGCGCAGGGAAAGGGATGGCCGATACCGTGCTCGGGTTCGATTATGGCCGACGCTATATCGGTATCGCCGTCGGCGAGACCTTGACAGGCTCCAGTCGCGCCCTGAAAGGCCTGGTCGTGCCGGCCAGTGGCCGGATGCCCTGGCCGGAGATCGAGACCGTCTGCCGCGAATGGAATCCCGCCCGCCTGGTGGTGGGCCTGCCTTGTCACCTGGACGGCACGGAAAGCGAGATCGCGGGCGAGGCCCGGCGCTTCGCTTCCGAGCTTGCGCAACGGATGCAGCGCCCCGTCAGCCTGTGGAACGAGGCGCTGTCCACCGAGGCGGCCCGCGAGTCCCTGGCGGCCGAACGCCGGGATACCCACGCACGGCGACCCGATCGGACCCGGCTCAATGCGGAAGCCGCGCGGACCATCCTCGAGGGCTGGCTCGCCGCCCCCGGGCAGCAAACCACGGAATTTACCCCATGACCGACACTGCGCGCAGCCTGATCACCCTGGACACGCTGGACCGGACCACGCTCGAGGGCCTGCTCGAGTCGGCGGGCCGCTACCTCGCGCCCGACGCCGCCACGGCCCACCGCGCGCGGCTCGCGGGCGAAGCCGTCGCCCTGCTCTTCTGCGAGCCCAGCACCCGGACGCGATTCTCGTTCGAGCTTGCCGCCCACCGCTTGGGCGCCGACGTGGTCGAGTTGGAGGAAACCGCCTCGTCGCAAACCAAGGGCGAGACGCTGGCCGATACCATCGCCGCCCTGGCGGCCATGGACGTCCACCTCGCCGTGGTACGCCACCGCGAGGAGATCATGGGCGGGCTGGCGGAAGGACTGCCGCCCGGCACCGCCCTGATCAGCGCCGGCGAAGGCACGCGCAGCCACCCTACGCAGGGGCTGCTCGACGTGCTCACCATCCGCCGCCACCGGCCCGACTTCGGGAAGTTGGCCGTGGCCATCGTCGGCGACATCGCCCATTCCCGCGTGGCCCGCTCGACGGCGCGCGCCCTGACACTGCTCGGCACGCGCGACATAAGACTGGTCGGTCCGCCCGTCTTTCTGCCCGACGAAGGCGAGATGCCGGGAACCCCGACCGACGACCTCGACGCGGCGCTGGACGGTGCCGACGTCGTGATGGCGCTGCGCATCCAGCACGAACGGATGGCGGCGGACGATACGCCCGATGCCGGCGATTACCGAAACCGCTACGGGCTCGACCGCGCGCGCCTGGGCGCCGCACGGCCCGATGCGCTGCTGATGCACCCGGGCCCGGTGAACTGGGGCGTCGAACTCGACCCCGAACTCAAGGACTGGCCGCATAACCTGATCGGAGAACAGGTGCGCAACGGCGTCGCGGTGCGCATGGCGGTGCTCGAATGGCTTGGAGGCACAACGACATGACGGTGCCCGAACGCGCAAGCATCGAACAGGAACTCGCCACCGTACGCCGGCATGACCGCTACCCCGGCGACCAGCACGTGCTCGGCATCCATGCGCCCCGCGTGGCCGCGCGCGCCTTGCCGGGCAGCTTCGTGCACGTGGACTGCGGCCGGGAATGGCTGCTCCGACGCCCGATGTCGATCATGAGCGCGGACCGCGAAAGCGGCGAAATCGAGCTGCTGTTCAAGACGGTCGGCCACGGCACCGCCACCCTCGCCGCACTGGAACCGGGCGACCCGCTCGACGTACTGGGCCCGATCGGCAACGCCTTCACCGGGATTCCCGGCCATCCGCTCAAGCTGCTGCTCGGCGGCGGCGTGGGAATTCCGCCGATGATTTTCTACGCCGAGGCCGCGGTGGCCGCCGGAGAACCCGCGCCATGGGTTATCAGCGGATCGGAATTGCCGTTCCCATTCGCCACCGGGCCCGCCAGCCTCGACTTGCCCGGCGCGCCGAAAAGCGCGAGCCACTCGCTGCGCCGACTGGAAGAGCGCGGCATCCCCAACCGGCTGGCGAGCCTCGCCGGCCTGACTGGCTGCTTCAAGGGCTACGTCACGAACCTGGCTGATGCCCTGATCGAGGCGCTGCCGAGGGAGCAGCGGCGCAGGATTGCACTGTACGCCTGTGGTCCCACGCCCATGCTGGCCGCCGTCGCGGCCCTCGCCCGCCGGCTGGAGCTGCCCTGCCAGGCCTCGCTGGAGGAATACATGGCCTGCGGCGTCGGCGGCTGCGCCGGCTGCACGGTCGAGGTGGAAACCGAAGACGGTCCGGCCATGAAGCGCGTTTGCGTCGACGGCCCCGTCTTCGACGCGGCCACCGTGTTCCCCCCGGAGCCGATACCGGAGCCGGCCGAAACGCCCTTCGACTGAAGTCAATCTCTCGCAACGCCGCAACGGAAAGACCTCTCGCAGAGGCGCAGAGACCGCAAAGAGGGCGAACCGGAGTGAGATCGCGAGAAAATCGCGGCTGAAGCCGCTCCTACATTCCCATTACTCCCGCACGAGCGGGAATTCGGAAAGGAAATCTCGCAGAGACGCAGGGAGCCCCAGGCAGGAAAGCAATTTTCCTGTTTACTTTGCGTCTTTGCGCCTTGGCGAGAGTTATCTTCGTTGCGGTCGTTGCGCCGTTGGGAGAGCTACGTCTTCGTACCGAAAATGTAGGAGCGGCTTCAGCCGCGATCAATTTGTCGAATCACTCCCCGGCTTCCCCTTCCTCACCACGCGCGAGAAAGGAACGATCGTCGCTATCTGCCTTTGCGGCCTATGCGCCTCTGCGAGAGTCTTCATTCGTTGCGGCCGTTGCGCCGTTGCGAGTGTTCTTTCCCTGCCGGCGCCGCGGGAGAATCCGCTCAACCGAAGTGAATGCGGGCCTCCAGGTTGGCGCGCGAGTCGGCATTGGCCAGCGCCTCGTCCAGGCTGATCAGCCCGGACTTGTAAAGCTCGATCAGCGCCGCGTCGAACGTCTGCATGCCCGGCTCGCGTGAATCTTCCATGGCCTCGCTGATCGAGCTCAGTTCGCCCTGCTGGATCAGTTCCGCAATGCGCGGCGTATTGATCATCACCTCGACGGCGGGCAGCCGCTTGTCATCCTTGCCCCGGACCAGGCGTTGCGAGACCACCGCCCTCAGGCTCGCGCCCATGTCGAGCAGGACCTGGTGGTGCATGAGCTCGGGATACATGTTGAGAATCCGGTCGAGCGTCTGCGATGCGTTGGTCGTATGCAGGGTGGACAGGCACAGGTGGCCGGAATTGGCCAGCTCCATCGCCGCGTCCATCGTGGGCCGGTCACGTATCTCGCCCACCAGCACCACGTCGGGCGCCCCGCGCAGGGCGCTGCGCAGCGCCATCGCGTAGGTGGCCGTATCGGTGATCAGTTCCCGCTGGTTGATGATCGAGCGCCGGTGCGTATAGGTGTATTCGATCGGGTCTTCGACGGTAATGATGTGGTCGGCGCGGGCCTTGTTGCGAAAATCGATCATCGCCGCCAGGGTGGTGGACTTGCCGGCACCGGTGGCACCCACCACGAGGATCAGCCCACGCGGCGCCAGCGCCAGCTCCTGCAGGTGCGGCGGCAGATTGAGGCTCTCCAGTGCCGGGATTTCCGACGGGATGTAACGCACCACCACCGCGGTCTTGCCGCGCTGTCGGAACACGTTGAAGCGAAAGCGGCCGCTGTCCGGATCCTCGATGGCGAAATCGAGCTGCTGTTCCTCGCGGAACCGGGCGAGCTGGTACTCGTTCATCAGGCTGGTGGCCGCCACCTCGATGTCCTTGGCGTCGACTGCGTCGTGCCCCACGGAGCGCAGCCGGCCGTCGACCCGCAGCTTGATCTGCGCGTCGGCCGTGATGTAGAGATCCGATGCGTTCTGCTCGCGCATCAGGCGGAAATAGGACCGCAACCGCATAGATGAACTCCTTTACTTCTAGGTTCGGACGCGGTGTCCGCTATCGTTGTCCTCCAGTTGCATTTCGTCCAGGCCCTCGTCAAAGGAACGCTCCTCGCGCTTGCTTTCCAACTTGATGCGAAGGCGCAGTTCGTTCTGCGAATCAGCATGGCGCAGGGCCTCCTCGTAAGTCACGAGGCCGGTCTCGTAGAGGTTGAAGATGGACTGGTCGAAGGTCTGCATACCAAGCTGGGTGGATTTGGCCATCAGCTCCTTCAATTCGGCGACCTCACCCTTGAAGATCATGTCGGCCACCAGCGGCGTGTTGAGCAGGATTTCCACCGCCGGAACGCGCCCCTCGCCTTCCGCCTTGCGCAGGAGCCGCTGCGAGATGACGGCCTTGAGGTTGAAGGACAGATCCATCAAAAGCTGCTGGCGGCGTTCTTCGGAATACAGGTTGATGATGCGGTCCAGCGTCTGGTTGGCGTTGTTGGCATGGATGGTGGACAGGCACAGGTGGCCCGTCTCCGCGAACTGGACGGCGTGCTCCATCGTTTCGCGGTCCCGGATTTCGCCGATCTGGATGACGTCGGGCGCCTGGCGGAGGCAGTTCTTGAGCGCGGCCTCCCATTCCGAGGTATCCACGCCCACTTCACGCTGCGTCACGACGCAGCCCTGGTGATCGTGCACGTACTCGATCGGATCCTCGATGGTCACGATATGCCCGCGCGAGTTGGAATTGCGATAGCCCACCATGGCGGCCAGCGTGGTCGATTTCCCCGCCCCGGTAGCGCCGGCGACGATGACCAGCCCGCGCTTGGTCATGGCGACGTCGCGGAGCTGCCGGGGCAGTCCCAACGACTCGACGGTGGGGATGTCGGGATTGATCGTGCGCAACACCATGCCCTGCTGGCCGCGTTGCATGAAGGCGCTCACGCGGAAGCGCCCGATGCCCTGCGGCGAAATGGCGAAGTTGCATTCCTTGGTCGCGTCGAAATCCCTGTTCTGGCGGTCGTTCATGATGGCGCGCACCAGAACGGCGCTCTGCTCGCCGGTCAGGGGGCGATCGGTCACGGCGCGGAATTCGCCGTCGATCTTGATCGCCGGCGGATACCCGGCGGTGATGATCAGATCCGAGGCCTCGCGCTGCACCATCGCACGCAGCAGGTCCTGCATCAGCTTCGCACCCTGTTCGCGGTCCATAGCCATAACGAAACCCTCAGTTGAACGCTTCTTTGTTCTGCGCGCGCAGGCGCGCCTCGGCACGCGATACCAGCCCCGCGCGCAACAGCTCCTGCAGGCACTGGTCGAGCGTCTGCATGCCGTGCTGCTGGCCGGTCTGGATGGCCGAGTACATCTGCGCCACCTTGCCTTCGCGGATCAGGTTGCGGATCGCCGGCGTGCCGATCATGATTTCGTGCGCCGCGATGCGCCCGCCGCCGGTCTTCTTGAGCAGTGTCTGCGAGATGACCGCGCGCAGGGACTCCGACAGCATGCCGCGCACCATCTCCTTCTCGCCCGCCGGGAATACGTCCACGACGCGGTCGATCGTCTTCGCCGCGGAGCTGGTATGCAAGGTGGCGAACACCAGGTGCCCCGTCTCGGCCGCGGTGAGTGCCAGGCGAATCGTCTCCAGGTCGCGCAGCTCGCCCACCAGGATGACGTCCGGGTCCTCGCGCAAAGCGCTGCGCAGGGCTTCGGCGAATCCCAGCGTGTCGCGGTGCACTTCCCGCTGGTTGATCAGGCATTTCTTGGAATCGTGCACGAACTCGATCGGGTCCTCGATGGTGAGGATGTGGCCCATCAGGTTCTCGTTGACGAAATTCACCATCGCGGCCAGGGTGGTCGACTTGCCCGAGCCGGTGGGGCCCGTCACCAGCACGATGCCGCGCGGCTGGCTGGCGATGTCCCTGAACGTCGGCGGCGCACCGATCTCTTCGAGCGTCACCACGCCCTCGGGAATGGTCCGGAATACCGCCGCCGCCCCGTTCTTCTGGTTGAACGCATTGACGCGGAAACGCGCGATGCCCGGAATCTCGAACGAAAAGTCGGTCTCCAGGAACTCCTCGTAGTCCTTGCGCTGTTTATCGTTCATGATGTCGTAGAGCATGTCGTGCACGTCCTTGTGTTCGAGCACGGGCATGTTGATGCGGCGTATATCGCCGTCGACACGAATCATGGGAGGCACCCCCGAAGACAAGTGCAGGTCGGAGGCATTCTGCTTCTTGGTAAAAGCGAGCAGTTGGGAAACGTCTAGGGCCATGGCACGCTCAATCAGACTACGGTC
>JBJKSR010000189.1:0-7575 GCA_046703965.1 Gammaproteobacteria bacterium
CGGCAGGGGTAAGGGCACGGCGCGCTCGCCGTGCCCCTCCAAGGCTATGTTGAGGCCGGCGCCCTTCTTCCCGCCGCCGGCCGAGGGGTTGCCGTTCCCGTTTTCGGTCGCGCTCGCCTCGCGCGGCGCGAACGGCGAGGGCGTACCGGCCTGAAGGGTGGTGACGTAGAGGCCGTCGGGCTTCAGATCGGCGAAGTTGAACTCGGCGCTCGAGAATGCCGGGTTCTGGTGGCGTGCAGACACGAAGTACAGGTATTTCCCGTCACGCGAGAACACCGGGTTCGAGTTGTCGAACCAGTCGGTGGTGACCTGGTGCGTGGAGTGTGAGTTCACGCCGTAGATGAAGATCGCGCGCATCTGGTTGGGCTGGGTTTCGGAATAGGCCAGCCAGCCCGAATCCGGGGAGAACCTGAAGTCCTTCATCTCGCGCCACTTGTCGTGGGCGACCTTGAAGGTCTTGCGGGTGCGAATGTTCAGCAGCCACAGCGTCTTGGAGCTGTCCGAGAAGGCGATCCACTTGCCGTCCGGCGACCACGTGGGGCCGTAGTAGGAGCGGTCGTTGGTCGAGGTGAGGAGTGTTTCCTTGCCGCCGGTGGCCGGGCGCATGGCGATCTCGCTTTCGCCGCTGGCATCGGTCACGTAGGCGACGGTCTTGCCGTCCGGGCTCCACGACGGATATTGCTCGCGTGCGCCGGTGGTCTGGGTGATGTCGGTCGTGTTGCCGTGCTTGGCGGGGACGGTGAAGATGTCGCCGCGGGCGCCGAATACGGCCAGCTGGCCGTTCGGGGCGATGTCCGCGGAGCGGATCATCTGGTCGGCGGAGTACCAGTAGGATCGGGTGCGGATGCCGTCGTTGGGCACCGTCACCGGCACCTGGTCCAGGTGCTCGGAAGGCAGCTTGAGCACGTACAGCTTGCCTTCGTCGGCAAAGGTGATGCCGGTGTTCCCGAGGCTGGGCCAGTCCACGTCGTAGTCCTTGAAATGCGTCACCTGGCGGAACTGCTTCGTCTTCAGCGAATAGGCCCAGATGTTCATGGTGTGGTTCGGCCCCTCGTCGGAGGCGTAGTAGATCGTGTCGCCATACCACATCGGGTCGATGTCGGAGCCCTTCCAGTGGGTGATGCGTTCCGACTGTTTGGTCTTGAAGTCGTAGGTCCACACGTCCTGGGCGAGGCCGCCGTAATAATGCTTCCAGGTGCGGAAGTTGCGGAAGATGCGGTTGTAGGCGATCTTGGTGCCGTCGGCGTTGTAGGTCATCATGCCGCCCTTGGGCAGGGGCACTTCCGTGGGCAGCCCGCCGTCCACCGAGACTTCGAAGTAGCGGCCGAACCACGAGTTGAACACGTCGTGGCGGCTGAGGTAGATGATGTGCTTGCTGTCGGGGGTCCAGGTGACCACCATGTTGTTCGGACCCCAGCGCATCGGTGCATGGGGCGTCACGTCGGAGCGGTAGGTCAGGCGCTTGACGTCGCCGCCGTCGGCCGGCATCACGTAGACGTCGGTCTGGCCGGAATACTCGCCGGTGAAGGCGATCCACTTGCCGTTGGGCGAAAACCGCGGCAACTGGTCGTAGCCGGGGTCCGCGGTCAGCCGGGTGGCCGTGCCGCCGCCGACGCCCACTTTCCACAGGTTGCCGCCCGCCTCGAACACGATGCTGCTGCCGTGCAGGGTGGGGAAGCGGATGAGGGCGTGCTGGGGCGCGCTGAGGGCCGCAGGGGCCAGCATGGTCAGGCCGGCCACGAGCACGGCGGTACCGACGCCGAATCCGGCGAAACGACGGGAACTAAGCGACATGACGGTTACTCCAAAAACAAACGCTGGTATAGTGATCAGCCGGGCTCTGGGGTAGGCAACAGCACGGCAATTGCAGTAGGCTACCCTACTTTTCAACTTCCGTACAAGCCAAAGGTAACTTCATATGCGACGATTCTCCGTAGCTTTCTTCGTGCTGGCCCTAGCGGCGGCGCCGGTGGCCATGGCGGCCGGCAGCAGCGGCACCAAGGTGGGCCTGATCGACATCCAGAAGGTGATGACCAAGAGCAGCGCGGGCCAGGAAGTCATGCAGCAGCTCCAGGCTTTCGGCAAGCAGCTTCAGGCCAAGATGGGGCCCGAGCAAGACAAGCTCAAGAAGGAGCAGCAGGACCTGAAGAAGAACGCCAAGATCGAGACCAAGGCGCAGCAGGCCAAGGCTCAGCAACAGTTCCAGTCGCACGTCCAGGCCTATCAGCAGAAAGCCGAGCAGGCCCGCGAATCGTTCCAGAAGAAGCGGGCTTCACTGATGGTGCCCCTGCAGGCCAAGCTCAACGACGTGGTGACGGCCTATGCCAAGAAGCATGGCTATGAACTGATTCTGGATAGCCAGGCCGCCGTCTACAACGAGCCCGCCCTGGATCTGACCGATGCGATCCTCAAGGCCTTCAACAAGGCCCAGCCGCATGCTCCGGCGCCCGACACCTCCGCGACCGCGGCCGAACTCGGCGGCGGACCCGGCGGGCAGTAACTTTTTGGGGCGGCCGGCCGTGCGTGGCGCCGCGTACCTGCGGGGACGCGGGATTCTCGCTGCACTCGGTCTGCTGCTCCTTCTGCCGGCGGCAGCGTCCGCCGCGCAGCCCAAGCCGGTGGCCGATGCGCTGGCGATGCTCGATTCCGGCATCAGTCAACTCGCTTCGGGCTGGCGCTACCAGCAGAAAGTGACCAGCGCCAAGGGGAGCGAGACCCTGGCCTACGATGCCGCCCGCCCCGAGGGGCAGCGCTGGAAGGTGCTGAAGGTCGACGGCAAGCCGCCCACCGCGAAACAGGCCAAGAAGCTTGCCGCGCAGGCGAGTGCCGCCCACAAGAAGGGCAAGCAGTCGGCGACCGTGTCGATCGGCGTGGGAAGCTGGCTGCAGGCCAGCAGCTATCGTCTGATCCATTCCGATGCGAAGCAGCTCGTCTACCAGGTGAGTCTGCACCCGGGGCCCCACGATTCGGCATCGGCAAAGGAGATGCTCAAGCACCTGTCGGGCCGGCTTGTAGTCGCGCGCGACGATCATCGGCCGGTGAAACTGACGCTGGAAAACTTCGAGGCGTTTTCGCCCCGCTTCGCGGTCAAGGTCACCCGCTTCGACCTAGACATCGGGTTCAGGCGACTGGGTAGCGGCAAGGATGCGCCGGTGGTGGCCGACCATATCAGCACCGAGGCCAAGGGCAAGGCGTTCTGGCTCAAGGGCTTCGATACCCACACGAAGGTGACCCTTTCGCATTTCGTGCCGGTCGCGGCGTCGGTGCCGGCGCCAGCGACCGCCAGCCGCTGAAGGGCGGGCGGCTCGCCGGTTATATCCCCGTCAGTTCTTCCCGCAGTCGGTATCGGCGCCGCTGACGCCCTCCACGGTGGTGGCAATGCCGATGGCCCGCGCCCGGGTCTCGGTATTCGGGAACTTGCCGCATAGCGTCACTTCACCGTGCGAGACAAAGATCCGCAGGTTGAGCGCCTTCAGTTGCGGATCCTCGGCAAAAGCCTCGCGCACGCGCCGGGCAACATTCCGATCGGCGTCTTTTCGAGCGGCCTGTTTCCGGGCATAGGTCCCATACCATTCGTTGTGCGTGCCTTGCCCGGGCGTGACCGTGCTTACGCAGCCGGCGCCCGCCAGGGCGCCGGCTGCCGCGAGGCAGACAAGCAGCTTATTTATCGTCCTCATCCGCGTCCATATTCGCAGAAACCGTGGGCTTGAGACTCTTGACGCCGACCTTCAGTTCCACGTGGCCTACGCCGGCGGTGAGCTTGTAGGCGGTCTTGCCGGGGCCGGTCAGCGACTGCTTGGCGCTCGTGAATTCCTTGTTGTAGCCGGTCTGGTTCTGCCGACCGTGGACGTAGAAGTCGACGTGGCCGACGCCGGCCGAAAGCGACACGTTCCCGTAATCGTCGCCGCGCACGTAGGCCTTGATGTCACCGACTCCGACGTTGGCGTCGATCGGGCCCCGGGGCAGCCAGGCATCCAGCTTGCCCACGCCGACCTTGGCCCGCAGGCCGCCCGCCAGGCCGTCGATCCGGGCCTTGCCGACGCCGACCACGAGGTCCAGGGCGAGCCGTGCCGGCAGGACCACGGTCCAGTCGCTCTTCCAGCCCGGGTGGCTGCGGCCGTTGATGTGAATATCCACGCCGCCGCTGGAAGTGCCTTCGCTGCCGGACTCGATGTCCAGCTTCTCGTCCTTGGACGCCAGTCCGACGATCAGCGTGTCGCCTTCCCGGTGCGTGACCAGGTGCAATCCGGCCGGCAGCTTTTCCGAGCCGTTGCCCACGGTCCAGTGGAAAATGAAGTGCATCTGCTCGCTGGCGGTGGCCACGGACTTGATGTTCACGGAATCGGCCTTGGATGTCGAGACCGAAATCCGGCCGACCTTGACTTCGAATTTGACCTTGTTGATGCCGGCTGCCGGCAGTGTGCGGTTGAACGCCCGGGTATCCGCGTTCCCGTTGGAGGGCTGCGCCGCCAGTGCCGTCGGCGCGGCGGCGAGAAGCAATGCTGTCAGTGCGAATGTGCGTTTCATGATGATCTCCGGAATCAGGCGGTGGCCGAGTAGCGGCGCGCGATCACGGCCAGGGCCAGCAGGACGAGGCCGATGCCGATGCCGATCCACATCGAGGGCATGGCCAGGTAGCTGCTCAACTCGCCGGCGCCCGTGAACAGCGGGTTGGCGCTGCTGAATGCCTGGTTGATGTTGGTACCCAGGTTGCTCCCGGTCTCGATGCCCGCCGTAACGTGCGGCCAGCCGTTGAACATCGGCGACAGCGAGAGGTGGCTGAACAGGAAGTGGAAGACATGCGACGAGCGGGTGATGATCAGCTCGGCCACGCCGACGATGCCCGGCACGATGATCGCCCAGATCAGCGGATGCCCGCGCGGCGAGACGGCCGAGACCAGCAGCAGCCAGCCGTAGTAGGGCAGCCACCACAGGGCCTGGATGAACAGCGCGTAGGCGAAGAAGACCCAGGTGCCGAACAGGGCGCCGGGCGAGGCGAAGACGCTGAAACCGGCTGCGCCGCGGGCACTGGCCATCGTCGCAATTGCGAACAGTGCGATGAGATGGCCGATCACGACCGCGATCCAGACGAACAGCGAGCCGACGAACATGGCCATCGCCACCTTGCTGGCGACCATGGCCGTGTCGGAGACCGGCAGGGAACGCCAGAACAGCACGCTGCCGTCCTTGCGGTCGTCATACAGGGCGCCGCTCAGGTAGCCCAGCATCGACAGCGCATAAAAGATGAAGATGATGCTGCCGATGACGAGCCCGAGCACCGCCACGCCGGCGGCGTTGGCCTCGCCGGTCGGGTGGACCACGGTGAAGCCGCCGCCGACGGCGATGCCGAGCACGGCGCTCGCCAGCACGATCAACCCGAAGATGATGCCGATCATGATGTAGAAGTTGCCGCGGTTTTCCCACAGTTCGCGGCGCACCAGGGTCAGTGCGAGTTTCATGCTTTCGCCTCCTGCATCTTGGCGGTAAACAGGTCTGCCACGCGCGTCGGGCTCACGTCGCCCAGTTCGCGCAGTTTCTCCTGCGGCACGTTGTCGAACAGGAATACATGCTGGCCCAGCAGCGTGGTCTCCTGTATGGGATTGAGCCGGCGGGCTGCCTCCACGTTGTCGCGCTTGACGGCCACGGTTGCGTAGCGCTCGTTGATCGCATCCATGCTCTCGTCGAGCAGGAACCGCCCCTGGTTGATGAAGACTACGTCGGTCAGGATGTGCTCGATTTCCTCGATCTGGTGCGTGGACACGATGATCGTGCGCTCGTCGTCGAAGTAATCGTTAAGAAGATTCGTGTAGAAGGTCTTGCGAAACAGGATGTCCAGTCCCAGCGTCGGCTCGTCGAGCACCAGGAGGTTGGCGTCGATCGCCATCACCAGGGCCAGGTGCACCTGCACCTTCATGCCCTTGGACAGGGTCTTTATCCGGCGTTTGGGATCGATGCCGGTCTGCTTCAGGAAGCCGTCGGCGCGCTCCCGGGAGAAATTCGGGTGCACGACCTCCGTGTAGTCGAAAATCTGGCTGATTCGCGCCCACCTGGGCAGCGTGGCCGTGTCGGCGATGAAGGCGACGTTGCGCATCAGTTCAACGCGTTCGCTCCAGGGGTGCTTGCCGAGCACGTCGAGTTCGCCGTCCACTCGAAGCAGGCCGGTCAGCGCGCGGAGCAGGGTGGTCTTGCCGGCCCCGTTGGGACCGATGAGACCCAGGATGCGCCCGCGTTCGACGTTCAGGGATATGTCGTTCAGCGCCCGCGTCTTGCGATACGATTTCCGGAGGCCGCGGGCTTCGATCACAGCATTCATTTGGCATCTCCCTTGATGCGTTCAAGCAAAGTCTTGGGGTCGAGTCCGAGTCGCTTGATGCGCTCGACGATGCGTGGCCATTCCTCGCTCAGGAACACGTCGCGCTCGCTGGTGGCCAGCCGCTTGCCGGCACCCTGTTGGACGAACATGCCCAGCCCGCGCCGCTTCTCGACCAGTTCCTGGGCCACCAGCAACTGGTAGGACTTGAGCACGGTCAGCGGATTGATCTGATAGTCGGCGGCAATCTGCCGGACCGACGGCAGGGCATCGCCATCCTTCAGGGTGCCGTCGAGCATCATGCGCACGATACGGTCCTTGAGCTGGATGTATATCGGTTCGTTACTGTTCCAGTCGGCGTTCACGAACGTTCCTCGATTGACGGTGGGCTGCTCTAAAGCAGTGTTATACACAACTATAACACTTGTCACAAAAAAAGCAAGGCTTCAGTCCGCCGCCCGTGGACCGCTCACGGCGGAACCCCGGTTCGAGGCGACCTGCTCGCGCGCATGGTCGGCCATCCGGCGGGCCAGCTCGTCGTTAAAGGAGACGAGTCCCTCGCTGAGGGCTCGTTCCACGGCCCGCTTGCGCAGTTCGACCTGAGCGTTGGCGGTGAGGCGGTTCAGCGTCCGGTGGGCCTGCTGGCAGCGGGCTTCGCAGGACGTGTTGGCCGCATGGGTGGGAGCGAGAACCAGGCCGGAGGCCAGGGTGATTACGGTCAGGACAGTCATGGCGTTTCTCCATGGGTGGGTAACTGTTGTAGATAACTATAACACCAAATCTCAAAATGTCAAGAATTTTTTCCGCTCGGGGCCGGAGGGGTAAAATGCCCGCAAAACCGGCCTTCCGGGCCGGCCGGGACCCGGATTGGCGGTGTCCCGGTCCAATCCACCTGCAGTTTTTCGTTTCGAGGAGCCTCTGATGACCCAACCCGTCCGCATCGCAGTGACCGGCGCCGCCGGCCAGATCGGTTACGCCCTGTTGTTCCGCATCGCCGCCGGCGACATGCTTGGCCCGGACCAACCCGTGATCCTGCATCTGCTCGAGATCACCCCGGCGCTGGATGCCCTGAAAGGCGTGGTGATGGAACTCAAGGACTGCGCGTTCCCGCTGTTGGCCGACGTCGTGGCGACCGACGATGCGAACGTCGCCTTCAAGGACGTCGATTACGCCCTGCTCGTGGGCGCCAGGCCGCGCGGCGCCGGCATGGAGCGCAACGACCTGCTGTCCGCCAACGGCGCCATCTTCGGCCCCCAGGGCAAGGC
>JBJKSR010000190.1:0-5172 GCA_046703965.1 Gammaproteobacteria bacterium
GGGTCGGCCAGCCGAACATTGTGGGAATGGGTCGCCCTATCTGATTTCCGCTTCCACGCCGGGGCCGTAGGCCAGATCGCGAATACGTTCGATCTCGTCCCGGATCTTCGCCGCCTCCTCGAACTCCAGGTTGCGGGCATGTTCGTACATCTGCTTTTCCAGGGCCGCGAGCTTGCGCTCGCGCTCGCGCCCGGACAGGCGCTGGTACTCCGTGCGCTCCTCGGCAACCCTGGACAGCGCGCTGACCTTGGTGCCGTGCTCGCCGTAGGCGGCCTCCATCACGTCGCGCACGGCCTTGCGGATGCCTTGCGGCGTAATGCCATGCTCCTCGTTGTAGGCCGTCTGCCTCGCCCGGCGGCGCTCGGTTTCGTCTATCGCGCGCCGCATGGACCCGGTGACACGGTCCGCATACAGGATCGCCCGGCCGCTCAGGTTGCGTGCGGCGCGGCCGATGGTCTGGATCAGTGCGCCCTCCGAGCGCAGGAAGCCCTCCTTGTCCGCATCGAGTATGGCCACCAGCGAAACCTCCGGGATGTCCAAACCCTCGCGCAGCAGGTTGATGCCGACCAGCGCATCGAACTCGCCCAGGCGCAGGTTGCGGATCAGTTCCGAGCGCTCGACCGTATCGATGTCCGAATGCAGGTACCGAGCCCGCGCGCCGTGCTCGTTGAGGTACTCCGTGAGGTCCTCGGCCATGCGCTTGGTGAGCGTCGTGACCAGCACCCGCTCCGTGCGTTCGGCGCGGGCCCGGACCTCCGACAGCAGGTCCTCGACCTGATGGCTCGCCGGGCGCACATCGATCTCCGGATCGACCAGACCCGTGGGACGCACGATCTGCTCCACCGTCTGGTCGGCGTGTTCGCGCTCGTAGGGTCCCGGCGTGGCCGAGACATAGATGGTCTGCGGCGACAGTTTCTCGAATTCCTGGAAGTTGAGCGGCCGGTTGTCGAGTGCCGACGGCAGGCGAAAGCCGTAGCGCACCAACGTCTCCTTGCGCGAACGGTCGCCGCGGTACATGCCGTTGAGCTGCGGGACGCTGACATGGCTCTCGTCGATGAACAGCAGCGCGTCGTCGGCCAGGTAGTCGAACAGGCACGGCGGCGGCTCGCCTGCCCCGCGGCCGGAGAGGTGGCGCGAATAGTTTTCGATCCCGGTGCAGTAGCCCAGCTCCAGGATCATCTCGATGTCGAAGCGGGTGCGCTGTTCCAGGCGTTGCGCCTCAACGAGCTTGTCCTCGGTGCGCAGTTCCTTCAGGCGCTCGGCCAGTTCGTCGCGGATCTTGTCCACCGCCGCCATCAACGTTGCACGCGGTGTCACATAGTGCGTGCGGGGATAGACGGTGAGGCGCGGCACGCGGCGCAGCAACTCGCCGGTCAACGGATCGAAGTAGCCGAGCGATTCGATCTCGTCGTCGAACAGTTCGATGCGCACGGCCTCGCGCTCGTTCTCGGCCGGAAAGACGTCGATCACTTCGCCGCGCACGCGATAGGTACCGGCCCGGAAGTCGACTTCGTTGCGCTTGTACTGCAGCTCGGTCAGGCGGCGCAGGATCTCGCGCTGGTCTATGCGCTCACCGCGGTCCAGGTGCAGCACCATGCGCAGGTACAGCGACGGGTCGCCCAGGCCGTAAATCGCGGATACGGTCGCCACGACGATCGAGTCGCGCCGCTCGATGATCGCCTTGGTCGCCGACAATCGCATCTGCTCGATGTGCTCGTTGATCGAGGCGTCCTTCTCGATATAGGTATCGGAGGCCGCCACGTAGGCCTCCGGCTGGTAGTAGTCGTAGTAGGAGACGAAATACTCGACGGCGCTCTCGGGAAAGAATTCGCGCAGCTCGCCATAGAGTTGCGCGGCGAGCGTCTTGTTCGGGGCCAACACCATGGCCGGCCTCTGCGTCTCGGCGATGACGTTGGCAATCGTGAAGGTCTTGCCCGAGCCGGTCACGCCGAGCAGCACCTGTCGCGCGAGGCCGTCCCGCAACCCGCGGACCAGGCCGGCGATGGCCTCGGGCTGGTCGCCGGTCGGCCGAAAGTCGGACTGCAGGCGGAACAGGGGCCGGTTGGAGCTGGAATCTGGCATATGCAATCCATTATATGGGCCGGGGGAAACGCCCGATCCGGGCGTTTCGTTACAATAACCCGCCTGCCCCACCCAACAGAGGTGCCTTCGTGAGGCAAGCCTCGCAACGGATTTCGCAACTGCCCGCATCCCCCACCCTGGCGATCAGCGCCAAAGCCAAGGAGCTGGCCGCGGCCGGCCGCAACGTACTCAACCTCTCGGCCGGCGAACCGGATTTCGACACCCCGGCGTTCATCTGCCGCGCCGCGTGCGAAGCGCTCGAACGAGGCGAAACGCGCTACACGCCGGCCGACGGCACGCCGGAACTCAAGGCCGCGATAAGAGCCAAGCTGAAGCGCGAAAACGGCCTCGAGTACGAGGGCGACGAAATCATTGCCGCCAGCGGCGCCAAGCAGGCCCTGTTCAATGCCTGCGTCGCCGCGCTGGACCCCGGTGACGAGGTCCTCATTCCGGCGCCCTACTGGGTGTCGTACCCCGCCCAGGCAAAGCTGGCCGGGGCGACGCCGGTGTATCTGCCGTGCCCGGCCGAAGGCGGCTTCAAGCTGACGCCCGAGGCGCTCGAGCGTGCGATCACGGAAAACACACGCATACTGATGCTCAACAGCCCCAACAATCCCTCGGGTGCCGTGTACTCGAGGCAAGAGTTGGCCGCGCTGGGCGAGATACTGCTCCGGCACGAAAACGTGCTGGTCATGACCGATGACATCTACGAGCATCTGATCTACAACCCGGACAAGCCCTTCGTCAACATCGTCATGGCGACGCCCGCCCTGCGCGAACGCACGATCGTGGTCAACGGCGTATCGAAGGCCTACGCGATGACCGGCTGGCGACTGGGCTATGCGGCGGGGCCGTCCTGGCTGGTCGGCGCCATGAAGAAGCTCCAATCCCAGAGCACCTCCAATCCCGCCACTGCCTCCCAGGCCGGCGCGGTGGCGGCGCTCAACGGCGACCAGGCCTGCGTGGCGGAAATGCGGGCGGCATTCCAGGCGCGGCGCGACCGCTTCGTCGCCGGCCTCAATACCGTGCCGGGACTGAGCTGCACGCTGCCGGACGGCGCATTCTATGCTTTCGTGGACTGCCGCGAAGCCATCGCAGCGCGTGGCCTGAAGGACGACGTCGACTTCGCGGACTGGCTGCTCGACGGACCGGAGCTGGCCGCCGTTCCGGGTTCGGCGTTCGGACTCGAGGGCTTCGTTCGCTTTTCCTACGCCACCGACCAGGCCACCCTGGACGCCGCGGTCGAGCGGCTGGTCAAAGCGCTCGCCTGAGGCGTGCCATGCACGGCGACGACCACACCCCCGAACTCGACGAAGCGCTGCTGCGCCTGATCGACATGCGGGAAGTGCGAGACCAGCGCAACCTGCTCCGAGGGTTGCAGGCGCTCGGGATTTCGATCAGCCAGCCCACCCTCTCGCGCCACTTGCGCCGGCTGAACGTCGTCAAACGGGATGGGCGCTACGTAGTCGGCGCGGAAAACCCGTTCCGCGCACCGCCCTGCGCGGTGCATCCTTCCCCGCCCAACCTGTTGGTATTAAAGACCCTGCCGGCGCGTGCGCAGCTCCTCGCCGCGATGATCGATCAGATGCAATTGCGGGAAATTGCCGGCACCATGGCGGGCGATGACACGGTACTGGTCGCGGTCAAGGAAGGCCATTCGCTGGAGGCGGCGCAAAGCGCGCTGGGAAAGGTGCTCCAACCCCCGTCTGGCGGGGCTTGAGAGCGCACCCCGCAAGCAGGACGCCCTAACCGGCGCCAATCCGAAAAAATGCCCGCGTCGCCGCCAGGGTGTGCCGGCTCAGTGCATCCAGCGTCTCGCCGCGCGCCCGCGCCACCACCTCCGCGATATGCGGCAGCCACATCGGCTCGTTGCGGCGGGTCCGGGGCCGGGGGTCGAGGTCGCGTGGCAGGAGGTAAGGGGCATCGGTCTCGAGCATCAACCGGCCGGCGGGAATATCCCCCACCACTTCGAGCAGGTGCGCCCCTCGCCGCTCGTCGCAGATCCAGCCGGTCACCCCGATCAGGAAGCCGCGTTCCAGGTAATGCGCCAGCTCTTCCGATTCGCCCGTGAAGCAATGCACCACGGTGGGCGGCACAGAGTCGCCGAAGGCATCGAGTATCGCGAGGAAGTCGGCGTGAGCGTCGCGCTGGTGCAGGAACAGCGGCAAGCCGTGGGCGATAGCGAGGCCGATCTGCGCTTCGAAGGCCCTGCGTTGCGCGTCGCGGGGAGAAAAGTCCCGAAAGTAATCGAGCCCGCACTCACCGGCGGCGACGACGCCGGGCGATGCGAGCAGCGAGTCGAGTTCGGCCTCGACGCCCGCGTCGAAACCGGCCGCCTGGTGCGGGTGCACGCCGACGGTAGCGCTCAACACGCCCGGCCGGCGTGCGGCCAGGGCGATGGCCGCGCGGCTGTGCGGCACGTCGGCGCCCGTGACAATCATGTGGGTCACTCCGGCCGCCCGCGCCCGGTCCACCACCGCTTCGCGATCCGGGTCGAAGCTGTCGTGCGTCAGATTTGCACCGATATCTATGAACTCCATTTCTTCCCCATTCTTCCGGCGCGTCTGCTAAGCTTCATACTGGTGTTCCCGGGATCATCGACCCCATGAGCGAGCCGGACTGGACGACCCATGTAGTCGCTGGCGCGGCATGGCGACGCTTCGGCGTCATGCTCCTGCTGGTGCCCGTCCTGGGTTGCGTCGGCATCTTCGTCGCATTCACGGCGTTGTTCCAGTTCTTCAGCGTCCTGGCCAACGGCGAAGCGAGTCCCAACCTGAGCCGCAGCGGCGAAGACCTCAATCGCTACGCCGCCGCCATCATCGCCTTCCTCACTTACAATTCGGAACGTCGTCCCTTCCCCTTCGCCGGTCCGGGCGCGGGACAAGGCCCGGCGAAGCAAGCCGGCCATGCCGATGAAACCGCGACGGCCGCACCCGCCCGCAAGAAGGCCCCGGCCCGCAAGGCGGCGCCGCGCAAGACCACGCGCAGCAAGAAAACCACGCAGCGCAGGAAGACCGCCTCGACGACGAAGAAGAAAAGCCCCCGGAGCACGGCCACCCGGCAAGCCCCGCCCCCCTCCGACGAAACGGC
>JBJKSR010000191.1:0-19223 GCA_046703965.1 Gammaproteobacteria bacterium
ATTCGGCGCTGAGCAGCGGCTCGAGGCGCGCCAGCGGCAGGCCCATGCGCTCGGCGGCCTCGGCGGTCAGAGTTTCGCGGAACACCGGGTCGCGGACCCGCGCCAGCAGCGGCTTCAGCGCCCCCGCGAAGCGGGCCCGCTGCTCGGCGCCTTCCATGCCCGGTGCGGCCAGGGTGTCGAAGAGGTACGCGGAAAGGGGCCGGGCGCGTTCGATCTCGGCTCCGAAGGCCCCGGCACCGGCATTTCGCACCAGGCTGTCGGGGTCCTCGCCGGCGGGCAGGAAAGCGAAGCGCACGGCGCGGCCGGGGGCCAGCACCGGCAGCACCTGTTCCAGCGCGCGCCAGGCGGCTCGCAGCCCGGCCTCGTCGCCATCGAAGCAGAACACCACCTCCTCGACGCCGGTGCGAAACAGGGCCTCGGCCTGGGCTTCGGTCACGGCGGTGCCCAGGGTGGCGACCGCGGCGCCAAAGCCGGCTACCGCGAGGCCGATGACGTCGAGGTAGCCTTCCACCACCACCAGGCGCTCCAGGTGGCGTTCGCGCTGGCGCGCCTCGTACAGTCCATAGAGCAACCGCCCCTTGTGGAACACCGCCGTCTCCGGGGAGTTGAGGTATTTGGCGCGGGCGTCGCCCAGCGTGCGGCCGCCGAAGCCGACCGTGCGCCCCCGGTTGTCGCGGATGGGCAGCATCAGGCGGTTCCGGAAGCGGTCGTAGGGGCCGCGGTCGTTGCGTGCGATCAGGCCGGTGCCCAGCCCGACCCGCAGGTCGATGCCCGCCTTCTCCAGCGCGGCCCGCAGGCGGTCGCCGCCATCGGGGGCGTAGCCCATCCCGTATTCCTCGCGCGCATCGCTCAGACCGCGGGATTCGAGGTAGTCGCGCGCGTCCTTGTCGCGTTCCAGTTCCGCGGCGAAGAACCGCTGGGCGCGGGCGAGCACCTCGTAGAGCGGGGCGTTCGGGTTGTCCGCCGCTGCGGTGTGCGGCACTTCCATCCCGAGTTCGCCGGCCAGTTGCTCTACGGCCTGGGGGAAATCCAGGTGCTCGAAGCGCATGACGAAGCCGAGGGCCGTGCCGTGGGCGCCGCAGCCGAAGCAATGGAAGAACTGCTTCTGGGGGCTGACCGTGAACGACGGCGTCTTTTCGTTGTGGAACGGGCACAGGCCGGCGAATTCCCGCCCCTGGCGCTTGAGCCGCACGCGGCGGCCGATCAGCTCCACGATGTCGGCACGGGCAATCAGCTCGTCGATAAAGGGTTGGGGGATCAGTCCCGCCATGCGCAGGCCCTGTCCGGTTCGGGATGAACGTACAGATTAGCGCAGTCCGATAATCGGCATCCGGATCGGAATCGAGAAGAAAAATCTCGCAAAGGCGCAAAGGCGCAAAGAAGACAAAGAGAAAAGATGGTACTGGCGACGGCGCAACGGCGCCACGCTACAAGATGGGTCTCGTAGGAGCGGGCCGTGCCCGCGATTGTTTGAACGGGATTCCGGCCTTCGCCGGAACGACGAAACCGTAGGAGCGGCTTCAGCCGCGATCTTGCCTTCGGAGCCCCTTCCGGCTCCCCCTTCCTTGCTGCGCAAGCAAAGGGGAGAGCATTTTCTTCTCTTTGCAGTCTTCGCGCCTTGGCGAGAGTTCTCTTTTCTTTCGTTGCGTCGCGGCGCCGTTGCGAGAGTCTTCTTTTCGGGGTATCAGTCGGCGAGCTGGTCGCGCACCCGGCGGCTCACTTCCGCCATGTCGGCGCGGCCCGCGAGCTTTGCCTTGAGCACGCCCATCACCTTGCCCATGTCGCGCCGGGAGCTGGCGCCGAGTTCCCGAATCGCGTCGTGGATGGCGGCGTCGAGCGTGGCGGCGTCGACGGGCTCGGGCAGGTACTCGGACAGAACCCGGGCCTCGGCTTCCTCGGCCGCGGCGCTCTCCTCGCGGCCGGCGTTCCGGAACTGGTCGGCGGATTCGCGGCGCTGCTTGATCAGGCGCTCGATCACGTTGAGCGCCTCGCCCTCGTCGAGGCCCTCCGCGCGGTGGCCGGAGTCGATCTCGCGTTGCTTGACTGCGGAGACCGCCATGCGCAGCACGCTCAGGCGCGCCGTGTCCCGCGCCTTGAGCGCGAGTTTCATGTCGTTCTCAAGCCGGGTTTTCAGGTCCATGAGTGTGGGGTCGGCAGCCTCAATAAAGACGGCGGCGACGGGACTGCTCGCGCGAGACCTTTTTCATGTGACGCTTGGCCGCGGCCGCACGCTTGCGCTTGCGCTCCTGCGTGGGCTTCTCGTAGAACTCGCGGCGGCGCAGCTCCGAGAGGATGCCCGCCTTCTCACAGGCGCGCTTGAACCGGCGCAGCGCTACGTCGAATTGTTCGTGATCGCGTACTCGAACTGTCGGCATATCGGGCGAAAACCCCTTTGGTGAGCTGGACATTGTAGCCCGCGGAACCCCAAAAGATCAAGTAAAGCGGGGCCTTGGCGCGCTACGGGTGTCCGGGCCAAGCGAGGTCGAGCAGGCGACGCAGCGGGTCGGCCAGCCGGTCCGCGTCGCGCGCCACGAGGTTGGCGTGGCCGAGTTTGCGCCCGGGGCGCGGGCTCTTGCCATAGTCGTGCAGGTGCAGTCCCGGGATCGCGAGCAGCTCGGCGGTTGCAGGCAGGGTCCCGATGAGGTTGACCATGGCGGCCTCGCCGGTGGCGGAGGTGTCGCCGAGCGGGAGGTCCAGTACGGCGCGGACATGGTTCTCGAACTGGCTGGTCACCGCGCCCTCGATCGTCCAGTGCCCGGAGTTGTGCACGCGGGGTGCGGTCTCGTTGGCGAGCAACTCGCCGTCGCGCACGAAGAACTCCACCGCCAGTACGCCGGCGTAGTCGTAGTGCTCGAGCAGCCGGCGCACATAGTCGCGCGCCTGCCCGGCCAGTTCGGGCGGCGAAGCCGGGGCCCGCGAAAGGCGCAGGATGCCCTCGTGGTGGGTGTTCTCGCTGAGCGGGTAGAAGGCGGTTTCCCCGCCGGGCCGGCGGGCACCGATCATCGAGACCTCGCGCTCGAAGGGCACGAAGGCCTCGAGCACCAGGTCGCCGCCGCCCAGGTATTCGAACGCTTCCGTCGCCTCTGCCCGGCGCTCGATGAAGCGCTGGCCGCGGCCGTCGTAGCCCAGGCGCCGCTTCTTGAGCACCGCCGGCAGGCCGAGCGCGTCCAGCGCGGCCTCGAGGTCGGCCAGGGAGTCGATCGCGCGGTAGGGAGCGACGGGGATTCCGAGCGACTCGAAGCAGCGCTTCTCCAGCAGCCGGTCCTGGCCGGTTTCCAGCGCCAGCGGGCCCGGGCGGCACATCCGCTCCACGCCGGCCTCGCGCAGCGCCTCGGCGGGGATGTTTTCCACGTCGAAAGTGAGCACGTCCACCTGTTTCGCCAGTTCGGCGATCTTCCCCGCGTCGTCGAGGCCGCCGACGATCATGTCGCCGACCTGGGCGGCGGGCGCGCCGGGCTTGGCGTCGAGGAAGATAAATCGCGCGCCGAGCGGATAACCGGCAAGCGCCAGCATGCGGCCGAGCTGGCCCGCCCCGAGGACCCCGACCTTCACGCGTCGCCCCGGGGGTCCGGATTCGAGAGGATGGCCTCGGTCTGGTGCGCGCGCCATGTCTCCAGGCGGCGGGCGACCGCCTCGTCCCCGACCGCGAGCAGGGCGGCGGCGAAGAGCGCGGCGTTGGCGGCGCCGGCGGCGCCGATGGCGAAGGTCGCGACGGGCACCCCCTTCGGCATCTGCACGATGGAGAGCAGCGAGTCGAGGCCGCTCAGCGCCCGCGACTTGACCGGCACGCCGAGCACCGGCAGGCGCGTCTTGGCGGCGAGCATGCCGGGCAGGTGGGCGGCGCCGCCCGCGCCCGCGATGATGGCCTTCAGGCCGCGGCCGGCGGCGTTCTCCGCGTATTCGAACATCAGGTCCGGCGTGCGGTGCGCCGAGACGACTCGCGTCTCGTAGCCGATCCCGAGTTCCTCGAGCAGGTGCGCGGCTTTCTCAAGCGTGTCCCAGTCCGAGCGCGAGCCCATGACGATGCCGATCTGCGGCGCGTTGCTCATTTGGCGGTCTCCGACGCGACGGCTTCCGCGGCCTTGCGCGCCGCTTCGGCGTCGCCCAGGTAGCGGTGGCCGGTGGTGCGCAGCCCGTCGTCCAGCGTGTAGACCAGCGGGATGCCGGTGGGAATGTTCAGCCCCGTGACTTCCTCTTCGCTCAAGCCGTCGAGGTACATCGACAGGGCACGCAGGCTGTTGCCGTGGGCGACGACGAACAGCCGTTCGCCGCGCTGCAGCGCCGGCGCGATGCGCTCCTCGTAATAGGGCACGACCCGTGCCACGGTGTCGGCCAGCGACTCGGTCGCGGGCAGCCGGGCCGGGTCGAGGCTGCGGTAGCGAGGGTCGAAGCGCGGGTGGCGCTCGTCGTCATCGGCAAGCGGGGGCGGCTGGACCGCGTAGCTGCGGCGCCAGGCATGCACTTGCTCCGCGCCGACCTTCTCGGCGGTCTCGACCTTGTTCTTGCCCTGCAGGTCGCCATAATGGCGCTCATTCAGCCGCCAGTCCTTCTCCACCGGCAGCCACAGCCGGTCGAGTTCGCCGAGGGCGATGCACAGGGTGCGGATGGCACGGGTCAGCACCGAGGTGAGGCAGACGTCGAAATCGTAGCCCTCGCCGCGCAGCAGGCGGCCCGCCGAGCGGGCCTCCTCCTCGCCCTGGGCCGTCAGGTCGACGTCGGTCCAGCCGGTGAAGCGTTTTTCCAGGTTCCAGGTGCTCTGGCCGTGACGGAGCAGTACGAGCTCGGGCATCGGATAGGTACATAGTCACCGTAAGCCGACATTTTACCCGCTGGATGCCGGGAGGTGCCAGCTACAATGTGAAGCCATGGACAAAAGTGACGATTTTTTCGACGCCGCGCGGCTGAAGGCCTGCGCCGCCGAAGCGCTGGAAGCGGCGCACGCGCAGGGCGCCACTGCCGCCGAGGTGGACGTGGCGGTGGACAGCGGCCTGACGGTCACGGTACGCATGGGGGAAGTCGAGGCCGTCGAGCGCCAGCGCGATCGCAGTCTCGGTCTGACCCTGTACTTCGGCCGGCACAAGGGCCACGCGAGCACGTCGGACCTGGATTCCAGCGCGATCCGCCGGACCGTACGGGCGGCCGCCGATATCGCCCGCTTTACCGCGGAGGATCCGTACGCGGGACTCGCGCCCGCCGAGCGGATGGCCGACGTGTTCCCCGAGCTCGACCTGGTGCATCCGTGGGCGTTGACTCCGGAGGCGGCGATCGACCTGGCCCGTACCTGCGAGGACGCGGCGCGGGCGGCTGACGGGCGCATCGTCAATTCCGAGGGTGCCTCGGTGGACAGCGGCCGCGGGTTGGCGGTGTACGCGAATACGCACGGGTTCGTCGGCGTGCACGGCGGCACGCGCCACGACATCAGCTGCGTGGCGGTGGCCGCCGACGGCAACGGTATGCAGCGCGACTACTGGTACACCAGCGCACGGGCGGCGGAAGACCTCGATGACGCCGGGACGGTCGGCCGCGAGGCGGCGCGCAGGGCACTGGCCCGGCTCGGGGCGCGTCCGCTTTCCACGCGCAAGGCGCGGATCCTGTTCGCACCCGAGGTGGCCAAGGGCCTCGCCGGGCACCTGTTGGGGGCAGTGTCCGGGCGCGCGCAGTACATGCGGGCCTCGTTCCTGCTCGATGCGGCGGGCGAGCGGGTACTGCCCGAGTGGGCCTCGATCGTCGAGCGCCCGCACCTGCGCCGGGCGGCGGGCAGCCGCGTTTTCGATGACGAGGGCGTGGCGACTCGCGAACGGGCGCTGGTCGAGGGCGGGACGCTTACCGGCTACCTGCTGAGCAGCTACTCGGCCCGCCGCCTGGGGCTCGAGACCACGGGCAATGCGGGCGGTATCTCCAATCTCGATGTCGAGCCGGGCGGCGAGCGCCCCGACGAGCCGCTGGCCGCGTTGGGCACCGGGCTTTACGTGACCGAGTTGATCGGCCAGGGCGTGAACCCGGTCACCGGAGACTACTCGCGCGGTGCCGCCGGTTTCTGGGTCGAAAGCGGCGCGATCGTGCAACCCGTCGAGGAGGTGACGATCGCGGGCAACCTCAGGAACATGCTCGCGGGGATCGTCACCATCGGCAGCGACAGGGACACGCGGGGGCCGATCCGGACCGGCTCCATCCTGGTCGGCGAGATGACCATCGCCGGCGAGTAGGAAGGCCCGGGGGCGTATGCTGGAATAAGAAGGATGGCGCGAAAAGAGGCAGGTAGTGGCACAGGACGACCAGGTCGAAAAGGAAGACGAATCCGATCCCGAGCAGATCGTGCTCATGAAGCGCCTGGTCAGCATGTCGGCGGTCCGCTCCCAGATGTCCGCCGAGCGCAATTACATGAACGCCGAACGGACCTTGTCGGTGTGGGTGCGCACCGCGCTGGCGCTGATGGTGTTCGGCATCGCCATGGACCGCTTCGGGCTGCTGCTGCACCGCCTGCCCAGCGTCGGCGGGGCATTGCATCCGAACAGGCTCTCGACCTGGGGCGGGGCCGCGCTGGTCACCTTCGGCGTGATCGTGGCGGTCACCACGGGCATCCGGTTCCTGGCCTACGTCATCGCGTACCGCCGCAACTACGAGGTGCCGACGCACCACGGTCCCTTCCTCGGGCCTTTCTTTGCCTTGTGCAGCGCCGTTTTCGGCATCGCGCTGCTGGTGCTGCTGCTGTTCTTCACCGAGTGAGCAGCGTCCGGCACGGATGAGCGGCAGCCGCCTTTTTTCTCCCTTCGCATTGCGCGACGTCGAGTTCCGCAACCGCGTCTTCGTCTCGCCGATGTGCCAGTATTCGAGCCGCGATGGGGCACCCACCGACTGGCATCTGGTGCACCTGGGCAGCCGGGCCGTGGGCGGCGCGGGCCTGGTGTTGGTGGAAGCGACGGCGGTGGCGCCGGAAGGGCGCATCTCGCCGGACGATTCCGGCATCTGGGAGGAGCGCCATGTAGCGCCTTTCAGGCGCATCGCGGAGTTCGTCGAGGCGCAGGGTGCGGTGCCGGGTATGCAGCTCGCCCACGCCGGGCGCAAGGCATCCACGGATGCGCCGTGGCGCGGCGGCGGTCCGCTGGGCACCGACGCCCGCGGCTGGGTCCCGGTTGCGCCGAGCGCGGTGCCGTTTGCACCGGACCATCCGGTGCCCAGAGCGCTCGAGGCCGGGGAATTGGATGCGCTGGTCGAGGCCTTCGCGGCCGCCGCGATCCGGGCTCGCGATGCCGGCTTCAAGGTAATCGAGCTGCACGCCGCGCACGGCTACCTGCTGCACGAGTTCCTCTCGCCACTGTCCAACCGGCGCGACGACGAGTACGGCGGTTCGCTGGAAAACCGTGCCCGCTTCCCGTTGCGGGTGGTGCGGGCCGTGCGCGACGCGTGGCCCGACGGACTGCCCCTGTTCGTACGCATCTCGGCGACCGATTGGGTGGAGGGCGGCTGGGACGCCGAGCAGTCCGCGGCATTTTCGGGCTGGCTCGCGCAGGCGGGCGTCGACCTCGTCGATTGTTCCAGCGGCGGCCTCGTGCCCGATGCCAAGATTCCGGCCGGGCCGGGCTACCAGACGGTTTTCGCGGAGCGAATCCGGCGCGAAGCCGGTATCGCAACCGGGACGGTCGGGATGATAACCGACCCGGTGCAGGCCGAGCACGTCATCCGCACGGGCCAGGCCGACGCGGTGCTCATGGCCCGGGAATTCCTGCGCGATCCCTACTGGCCGCTGCGGGCCGCGCGCGAACTCGGCGTCGACGTGGACTGGCCGCGACAGTACGAGCGGGCAAAGCGCTGAACGCCCTCGCGGAGTAAGATGCGCCAGGGCCTCGGGAGGCGAACATGTCGGAACATCCCATCGCGATCGTGATCCACGGCGGCGCGGGCACCCTCTCCCGGGCCGACATGACGCCGGCCCAGGAGACCGCCTACCGTGACGCCCTTAGCGAATCGCTCGCGGCGGGTCATCTTGTACTGGAGCAGGGCGGACCCGCGCTCGAGGCGGTGCAGGCGGCAGTCGAGGCCATGGAGGATTCGCCGCTTTTCAACGCCGGGCGCGGCGCGGTGTTCACCCGCGGCGGGCGCATCCAGCTCGATGCCGCGGTCATGGACGGCGCCACGCGCAACGCCGGCGCGGTGGGCGCCGTCGAGCATGTGGCCCATCCGATCAGGCTCGCCTGCAAGGTGATGACCGACAGCCCGCACGTCATGCTCGTCGGCCGCGGCGCCGAGGCGTTCGCCTGGGCGCATGGCTTCGAGTTCACGCCGGCGGAGTGGTTCCAGACCCGGCGCCGGTGGGATTCGCACATCGAGGGGCTGAAGAACCTCGCCGCCGATTCGCCGGGTGCGCCCGAGCTCATTGCAGGCAAGAGCGGCTGGGCCTACGGCACCGTCGGCGCAGTGGCGCTCGACCGCGACGGCCATATCGCGGCCGGCACTTCCACCGGCGGACTGACCAACATGCTGGACGGGCGCGTCGGCGATTCACCCGTAATCGGCGCCGGCACCTATGCCGACGATGCCACCTGCGGCGCCTCCGGTACCGGCGTTGGCGAGTTCTACACCCGGCTGTGCCTCACCAAGTCGATTTCCGACCTGATGGAGATGAAGGGCTGGCCGCTGGAGAAGGCTGCCGACGCGATGGTGATGGACAGGCTGGTGAAGCTCGGGGGCGAGAACACCGGCGGCGTGATCGCGCTCGACAACCAGGGCAACATCGCGGCCCCCTTCAACACCCAGGGCATGTACCGGGGCTGGATCGGCAGGGACGGCGAACGGGTGGTGAAGATCTACCGGGACGAGTAACGGCGCGGACGAGTCCTGCCGAACGCGCGTTAGGATGGAGCCATGGGGGAGATCCGGATCGGAACCTCGGGGTGGAGCTACGATCATTGGCAGGGGCCGTTCTATCCCGGCGACCTGCCCCGCGGCGAGTGGCTGGCCTACTATGCGGCGCGCTTCCGGAGTGTCGAGATCAATGCGAGCTTCTACCGGCTGCCGTCGGGGGAGACGCTGCACGGCTGGGCGCGGCGAGTGCCGCCGGATTTCGCTTTCGCGTTCAAGGCGAGCCGCTACCTGACCCACATGAAAAAGCTGAAGCCCGCGCCGGACAGCCTGAAACGGATGCTGTCGCGGGCGCGCGCGCTGCGGTCGAGGCTCGGACCCATCCTGTTCCAGCTGCCGCCGCACTGGCACGCCAATCCAGACCGCTTGGCGGACTTCCTCGAAGCTCTTCCGGCCCGGCACCGCTATGCATTCGAGTTCCGCGACGAGTCGTGGTGGAGCGATCGCGTGTTCGCGCTGCTCGAGCGGCACGGCGCGGCCGCCGTCTGGTTCGACATGCAAGGACGCCGGTCGCCCGTCGTGGACACTGCGCCGTTCCGGTACGTGCGCTGGCACGGTCCGGGCGAGGCCGCCTACACCGGGCGCTACGGCGGCAACCGGCTGCGTCCGCTCGCCCGCCGGGCGCGCGAATGGCGCGACGCCGAACAGGACGTCTACGTCTACTTCGACAACGACCAGGCGGGCTATGCCCCCGCCGACGCGCTGGGCCTGCAGCGCATGCTGACCGGCTGATCCGGGTCCGTCCGGCCGCGAAGTCACTTGCTGTATCGTAAGCCGAGGTTAATACGGCGGCAGCCGTATCGGTGCCGGCGACGGAGGGGCGCACATGGCGATCACGATCGGCTCGCTGATTATTTTTCTTGTCGTGGGCTTGATCGCCGGCTGGCTGGCGGGGCTCATCGTGCGCGGTTCGGGCTTCGGCATCCCCGGCAATATCGTCGTCGGTGTGGTCGGCGCCTTTCTCGCCGGCTGGTTGCTGCCGAAAGTCGGGTTGTTTATCGGCGGCGGCTTTGTCGCTGCGGTCATCAACGCCCTCATTGGCGCGATCATCCTGCTTGCCGCGATCGGGTTGGTGCGCCGCATCTGGAAAGCGGGCTGAACCGTTTCCGATCGCAACCTCACCGGGAGACCGCGCCATGTCGATCGTCAGGAAAACCATCGGCCTCGCCGTGTTTGCGGCAGGCATCGTCCTGCTGGTGTTCGCCTACCAGGCATCGCATTCCGTGGCGTCGGACGTGTCCCGCGCCTTCACCGGCAATCCGACCGACCGGGCCATGTGGCTGATGATCGGCGGGGTGGCATGCGTGGTGGCCGGCCTGGGAACGGTCTTCCTGCCGATCGGCCCGGGGCGTCGACGCTGAAGGCGTCGCGCCGGTAACGCGCCCGCGGCATCGCCGGAATGCCCGCCACGGGTTGACAAAATTACAGCACTGTAATCATTATGCGCGTTCGCGTCACCTCGGACAGGGAGACCCCGGATGCGTTCACCGCCGCGGCTGGCCGGCGCCGGCCTGGCACTTTGCCTGCTCACATTCGTGGCCGTGCATGCACGCGCCGCGGGAACGCCGGACAAGTCGCCCGCCCCCGCCCCGGGAACCGATGCGACCGTCAAGCTCGCGCCGCTCAAGGTCGTCGGCTCGCTGCTGAAGATGACCGACGTTCAGCCCGGCGGCAGCGTCGTGGTCGTTCCCCACCGCGAACTGCTCGAGCGCGGCGTCACCAGCCTGAGCGGACTGCTCAAGCTGCTGACGGTGACCGGCGCCGCGCAGAATTCGCATTTCAACACCCGCGGCACCGGGCGCAGCTTCGTCGACATCCATAACGTCGGTGCCAGCCGCGTGTTGGTGCTCGTCAACGGACAGCGCTGGATTCCTACCCTGTTCGGCCCCGAAGACCTCTCGACCATTCCCTTCTCGATCGTCGACCGGGTCGAGGTGCTGCTGGACGGCCCGTCGCCGATCTACGGCGCGAGCGGCATCGCCGGCGTCGTCAACATCATCACCACCAAAGACCTCGATGGCGCGCAGATCGGTCTCTACGACGCCGGCTACGACGCCCATGGCGACGGCGGCGGCTTCGACGGCAAGACCTACGATGTCCACGCCCTGCTGGGCACCTCCAGCGACCGCGGCAACGTCATGGTCGGCTTCGGCTACCGGCACAAGGATCCCGTGTATGCGAGCCAGCGCGACATCTCGCGCTATCCGCTGGCCGGTTTCGGTAACCTGCTAGGCAGCACGGCGACGCCCGGCGGGCACCTGCAGTTGCTTACCAACCAGCCGGGCGACTATGCCGCGGCGTGCGCCGCCGGGCAGGGCGGTTTCGCCTACAGCTGCAATCTCGCCGGACCGCTGGTGCCCGCCTCGGGCGCGCAGCCGTTCACCAACCAGGACCGGTACAACGACGCGGCCGACAGCTATATCGACACGCCGCAGGAGCGCTGGTACCTGTACGGCCAGGGCAGCTACGATCTGAGCGACAGCCTGGCCTTCAATTTCCAGTCCATCTACGTGCGCCGCAACGCCAGCGAGCTGACCGCGCCCGGGGCGTGGCCGCTGGGCGTCGAGGGTACGGCGCGGGCCAACGGGCTGCCGGTCGGCATTTCGGCCACCAATCCCTACAATCCCTTCAGCGTGGACCTGGTACCTGCCATGCCGACGCTGGCGGGCGGGAATCCGAATCCGACCTTCGACCAGTGGTGCGCCGCGTACGGCACGGGTCCCAACGAGCAGTGCTCGGCCAATTACGACGTGCTTCAGTTCTTCGGCGCCCGCCCGCTCGGCCAGGGCCCGCAATTCATTACCCAGAACGCGGACAACTTCTATTTCGACGGCGGATTCGACGGCAGCTACTCGCTCGGCAACGACAGCTGGAACTATCACCTCCATTACGCCTACGGGCAGACGCTGGAGACCGAGATCCGCGACGGCTTCACCAACGTCCTGCAACTGCAGAAGGCGCTCGGGCCCGTGGCCGGCTGCACCGCTCCCTGCGTGCCGCTCGACCTGTTCGGCGGTTCCACTGCCGTGACGCCGGCCATGCTGGGCTACACCGACGTCACGCTGCATTTCATGAGCCAGGTGGTGATGCGTGACTACACGGCTTCCACGGACGGGTACTTCTACGACAACTGGTATGCGGGTCCGTGGCACGCGCAGGCCGGCTACGAGTACCTGGAAAGCGACGGCGTCTTCCAGCCCGACTCGCTGGTGAGCAGCGGCATGACCATCGGCTTCCCGATCCAGGGCAGCAACGGGCGCAAGGCGTTCAACGCGCAGTACGCGGTCGTGTCGCTGCCGCTGGCTCGCGGAGAGCCGTTTGCCAGGGATCTGTCGCTGGACGTCGGCGACCGCTTCACCCAGTTGCGCTGGAGCGGCGGCGAGAGTGCTTCCGGCCTGCCCTACCAGGGACGCGCCCACGATGCGAGTGCCCGCGTGGGGCTGCGCTGGGCGCCCAGTGAGCAGTTGAAGTTCCGCGCCACCTGGGCCCAGGGCTACAACGTCCCCACGGTCTCCGACCTGTTCGGATCGCAGGCTCAGAGCCCGCTGCCCCTGGTCGATCCGTGCGTCGCGAACCAGAACCTGCCGCCCGGCCAGCAGCAGGACCTGCGTTATTGTCCGCAGGACGGCCACGGCGGCGCGGTACAGCCGCAGCCCACCATCCCCGTCACCACGGGCGGCAACCCCGCGCTGCAGCCCGAGCAGGGGCTGACCCGCACGCTGAGCGTGATCTACGCGCCGGCCGCGGTGCCGCGCCTGCATCTTTCGGCGGATTTCTACAAGATCGAGGTGAACGACGCCGTGGGTTCGCTCGATCCGCAAAGCCTGCTCGACGGCTGCTACCTGCAGGACGCCGCCGGTTACTGCGGCCGGATTTCGCGTGAAAGCGGCGCCATCACCAACGTCAACGACACCACCATCAATACCGGCTCGCTGCACACCAACGGCTTCGACCTGGCCGCCGCCTACGGTTTCCACCTCGGCCGGGCGGGCACGTTGTGGCTTTCGGCGGGGGCGACGTTTACCCGCTTCCTCGTCAACTGCAACGTGGTTCAGACCGCCTCGGGCCCGCAAAGCCGGTGCACGAATTCGGCCGGCAGCGTAGCCGCCAACGGGCAGCTCGGCGTGCCGAAGCAACGCATGAATTTCTCCGCGGACTGGCGCGTCGGCCCGTGGGCCGTAGTGTGGAAGGTCTACCTGATCGGGCGCATGTACGAGCAGTGCTCGGCCTCGCGCGCGGCCGCCCTGTCGCCGCCGCCGTGGTCCTGGTGCTCCGACAACGCGAACGGCACCAACGAGCTGGGCACCACCGTGTACAACGATCTTCAGACCCGCTACACGGTGGATGCGTGGCGAACGACCTTTACGCTGGGCATCAACAATATCCTCGACCGCGAGCCTCCGATCGCGATGACGGCCTACGTCGGCAGCTACCTGCCGGTGTACTACCGCACGCCGGGCCGGTTCATCTACGCCCGGGCCGTGATCGATTTCTGACGGCGCCGCCCCGGCCGGCACCCCCATGCGCTTGAGGGCCCGTGGCAGCAGAGGTAGAGTGGTCCGGACACGATAAACCCGGGCGGCAGTTCGCCGCCACCGGGAGAGGGGGGAAGATGCCGGACCGGAAGCAGCGCGGCGTGCTGGCGGGAATGGTGGCCGCCGTCGCCGTCAGTATCGTGGGTATCGGCGCGGCCGTGGTTTTCGCGCCATCGTGGCTGCTCGCGGGCGGGCCGTTGCCGGCGACTATCGCGTTCTCGCTGAAGTGGGACGTGGCGGTGGTGTTCTGTCTCGCGGCGGGCATCGCCGCACTCGCCAGGCACCGTTTCTTCACGCCGGAGGATATCGACGGGGGCGGCCTGTCGCCGGGTACGGCGAAAGCCCACATCCTGCAGTCCACGTTGCAGAACACGCTGGAACAGGCCGTGTTGGCGGTGGGCGTGCACAGCGCCTGGGCCGTCGCCATGCCGGCAGCGTGGCTGAGCGCGGTACCGGCGGCCGTGGCACTGTTCGTGATCGGCCGTGTGCTGTTCTGGCGCGGCTACGGCAAGGGCGCGGCGGCGCGATCGTTCGGCTTTGCCCTGACGTTCTACCCCAGCATCCTGATGCTGCTGGCGATCATCGTCTACCTGGTGCGCGGGGTCTTCGTCTAGCCCGGAAAGCCGGTAACCCGCCGAGCGGTTTGACGGCCCCGGGGGCGCGGAGTACATTGACGCCATCCTTCGTGCCGCCGAACGGCGGCGTGCGGGCCCTCAGGCCGTATTCGGCCCTCCGTGTGCAACACCCGGGAGACCTCTCATGTCGAAATGGATTTTATCGGCGCTCGTCCTCTTGATCGGCGGCGCCGCCGCTCAGGCAAGCGTCAATGGCGGCAATAGCAACAACCTGCTGCTGCTTCGATTCCCCACCATGTCGAAGACGCAGATTGCGTTCGAATACGGCGGCGAACTGTGGGAAGTGCCGCGGGCCGGCGGCCGCGCCCACGTGCTGGCGACCGGCATGGACCTGTTGACCAAGCCGATCTTTTCTCCCGACGGCAAGATGGTGGCCTTTACCGGCACCTATGACCACAATACCGACGTGTACGTGGTCCCCGCCGACGGCGGCCAGCCCCGGCGCCTGACCTTCCATCCGGGCCCGGACGTGGCCGTGGGCTGGACGCCGGACGGCAAGAGCATCCTGTTCCGCTCGAAACGCTACAGCTACTCCGACCCCGCCCAGCTCTATACGGTGCCGGTGAGCGGCGGCTTCCCGACGGAACTGCCGCTGTCGATGGCCGAGGACGGCTCGTATTCCCCCGACGGCACGCACCTGGCCGTCGAGCCGTTTTCCCAGTGGGAGCCTTTCTGGAAGGGCTACAAGGGCGGCCAGCACACCCAGATCTGGCTGACGAAGCTGTCCGATTCGAGCACCGTGCGCATCCCCGACGAGAACTCCAACGAGGACGACCCGATGTGGGTCGGCGACACGGTGTATTTCCTGTCCAACCGCGACGGGCCGGTCACGCTGTTCGGCTACGACACGAAGACCGGCAAGGTGACGAAGATGCTCGACAACAAGGGCTTCGATATCACCTCGGCTACTGCGGGGCCCGGCGGCATCGTCTATTCGCAGTTCGGCCAGCTCCACATCTACGACTTCTCCGACGGCAAAACCCGTGCGGTGCCGGTCACGGTCAACGGTGACCTCCCGCAGCGGCGCCCGCACTTCGCCGACGTGGGCAAGGACATCGTCAATGCGGCCGTCTCTCCCAACGGCGTGCGTGCGGTGTTCGAGGCGCACGGCGACATCCTGTCGGTGCCGACCAAGCACGGCAGCATCGTCAACCTCACCCACAGCCCGGGCGCCATGGACCGAGATCCGGCCTGGTCGCCCGACGGAAAGTCGGTGGCCTACTTCTCGGACCGCGCGGGCGAGTACGACCTTTACGTCCGCAATCAAAACGGCACGGGCGAGGCGCGCAGGATCCCGCTCGGCCAGGACGATGCCTATTACTACAACCTGACGTGGTCGCCGGACAACGACAAGCTCGTGTTCAGCGACCAGAAGCTCAACCTGTGGTACGTGAACCTGAAGGCGCGCGATCCCAGGCCGGTCAAGGTGGCGCATGACGATTATTCCCAGTTGCACGAGTTCGACCCCGCCTGGTCGCCCGACAGCCGCTGGATCGCCTATACGCGCGTAATGCCGAACTTCCAGCATGCGATATTCATCTACTCGCTGGCCGACGGCAAGTCGCACCAGGTCACGGACGCGACGAGCGATTGCCTGTACCCGGCGTTCGATGCGAACGGCAAGTACCTGTACTTCACCTCGAGCACCAATACGGCGCTGTCCTACGGCTGGCTGGACATGACCAGCATGGAGCGCCCGGTCACCCGCCATATCTATGCCGCCACGCTCGAGCCGGACACGCCTTCACCGATGGCCCCGCAGTCCGGGTTCGAGAAAGCGGGTGCCGGCGAATCCGGCAAGCAGGGCGGCAAGAAGGCCAAGGGCAAGCAGCCGCCGCCGGTGAAAATCGATTTCTCGGGGCTGCAGTCCCGCGCGGTGGCCCTGCCGGTGACGCCTGCGAACTACGTGGGGCTCACGGCGGGGAAGAGCGGGCAGCTTTTCCTGGAGAAGGCCCCCCTCGTGATCATGCACTCGGACATCACCCCGTTCGGCGTG
Organism: Gammaproteobacteria bacterium; assembly: GCA_046703965.1. Lineage (GTDB taxonomy): Bacteria > Pseudomonadota > Gammaproteobacteria > JAKDMP01 > JAKDMP01 > JBAUSV01. The sequence goes on from JBJKSR010000191.1 coordinate 16,026, forward strand.
CCCATCTCCGTCGAGCATTTCGACCTGAAGACCAAAAAGACCAAGCCGGTGATCGGCGGGGTCACGGACTTCGAGCTTGCCGCGAACGGCGAGAAGATGCTTTACCAGAAGGGTCCCAACTGGTTCATCTCCGACGCCAAGTCCGGCGCCAAGCCCGAGCCGCTCGATACCGGCGCCATGCGCGTGTTCGTGGTGCCCCACAAGCAGTGGGACCAGATGTACCGCGACGCCTGGCGAATCCAGCGGGCCTTCTTCTACAGTCCGATCTTCGACGGCCTGGACATCGGTGCCGCCGAGAAGGAGTTTGCCCATTACCTGCCGGGTATCGCCAGCCGTGATGGCCTGAGTTTCCTGTTCCGCGAGATGATGAGCTACATGTCGGTCGGGCACATGTTCATCTACGGCGGCTACCAGCCCAAGATGCAGGAGATCAACGTCGGCCTGCTGGGCGCGAATTATGCCGTCGAGCACAACCACTACCGGATCACCCGCATCTTCACCGGCGGCCGGTGGAATCCGCACATCTACGCGCCGCTGGCGCAGCCGGGCCTCAAGGTCAAGACCGGCGACTACCTGCTGGCCGTGAACGGCAACCCGATCTCCGGTGACGAGAACATCTACGAGGCGTTCGAGGACCTCGCGGGCAAGGTGGTTACGCTGACCGTAGGCCCGAACCCCGGCATGAACGGTTCGCACAAGATCACGGTCAAGACCATTCCCAGCGAATTCCGCCTTCGCAATGTGGCCTGGATCGACCACAACATTGCGCTGGTCAACAAGCTTTCCGACGGCAAGCTGGGTTACGTGTATCTGCCGGATACGAACTGGGGCGGTTACAAGAATTTCAACCGCTATTTCTTCTCCCAGGTCGACAAGGAAGGCGTGATCATCGACGAGCGGTTCAACCACGGCGGCCTGCTTTCCGATTACATCATCCAGTACCTGCAGCGCAAGCCGATGACGCTCAACGTCACCCGCTGGGGCAAGAGCGCGGTGACGCCGCCCATGGCGATCTTCGGGCCCAAGGTCATGATCATCAACCAGTTCTCCGGTTCGGGCGGCGACGCCCTGCCGTGGTACTTCAAGATGGACAAGATCGGCCCGCTGGTCGGCGAGCGCACCTGGGGCGGGCTGGTCGGCATCGGCGGCTATCCTCAGCTCATGGACGGCGGCGGCATCACCTCGCCGCGCACCGCGGTCGAAGGCCTGCACGGCACCTTCCCCGTCGAGAACCACGGGGTCTCGCCTACCGTGCCCGTCTGGCAGAACCCGAAGCTGGTGCGCGAGGGGCACGACCCGCAGCTCGAGAAGGCCGTGGAGGTTGCGCTCAAGGAGCTCAAGGAGAACCCGCCGCCGCATTACACGCGGCCGCCGTGGCGCAACTATCATCCGAAGTTGCCGCCGCTGCCTGCTTCCTCGGACTCCAGCGGCGGCTGACGCGACGGCGACTTCCCCCCTTCCGGCGATGGCCGGAAGGGGGACCCGGCCGTCGCGTAGCCGGCTCCGGTGCGATTATCCGGGGCGCCGGCTCAGCATTGCGGCGGCATGGATGATGTCGCTCAGCACGCCGGCCGCGGTCATCGCCGTGCCGGCACCGGGTCCGGCAACCGAGAGGGGCAGCGGGTCGTAGTGTCGGGTGTGTATCCGGACGAGGTTGCCTCGCGGTTCCAGCCGCGCAAAGGGCGAGCCGGCTTCCACCCGAGGGCAGGAGACCGAAGCGCGGCCGGGCTCGAAGCGCGCCACGCAGGCGAGCGGGCCTTGCGCGGTTCGCCGCCGCCAGGACGCGTCGTGCCGGTGCAGGCCGTCGAGAAAGCGGATCGGGTCCGGTTCCGCCAGCGCTTCGGCGGGGAGCAGCGGTTCGATGGCCACATCGTCGAGCGCGGCGGGTATCCCTGCATCGCGCAGCATGATCACCAGCTTGCGCGCAGTATCTTCGCAGGCCAGGTCCCGGGCCGGATGCGGTTCGGTATAGCCCCGGTCGAAGGCTTCCCGCACCGCACCCGAAAACGGCAGCCCCTGGTTGAGCCGCGCGAACAGGAACGAGAGCGTTCCGGACAGCACGGCTTCCACGCGGGTGGGTCGCTCTCCGCGCTCGGCAAGCTCGCGTAGCGGCGCGAGTATCGGCAGTGCGGCGCCGACGGTGGTTTCGTAGCGCAGCGGCGCCTCGTGCCTGCGGCTCAGCGCGTGCAGGCGCCGGTAGTGCGCAAAGTCCCCGCTCAGCGCCAGCTTGTTCGGGGTCACGACCCCGATCCCCCGGACCAGGAAGTGCCGATACAGGTCCGCGACGCCGGCGTCTGCCGTGCAGTCGACGAACAGGGCGGCCCGGGCGCGCAGCCGCGCCAGGACGATATCCCAATCGTTCGGCGCGCGCGGGCAGGGCCCCTCTCCGGCGAATTCCAGTGCCCGGGTGTTTGCGGTGCCGGCAACGTTCAGAAGCAAGCCCGTGCGCGAGGCGATCGACGATCGTTGCGCATGGAGTCGGGCCAGCAGTTCGCTGCCGACCTGGCCGCGGGCTCCGGCGATGAACAGGGCTATCGATGCGGCCCGGTCGGATGCTTCGTTCAGCCGCCGCATGCCGCCGGTTCCGTTGCGCTCGCCCGACTCCGCCGTCGGCGGAAGTCCCGTACGTAGGAGTTCAACTGTTCCGTGGCCAGGAGGAATCCGTCGTGGCCATGCGGCGAACGCAGCACCACGTGTTCGCCGTTGCGCAGTCGGCCGGCAATGAAGATCTGCTCCTCCACCGGATAGAGGATGTCCGAGTCCACCGAGACCACCAGCGCGGGAGCGGCGACGGCCTGCATTGCCCGTGCCGCGCCGCCGCGGCCATCGCCGGCATCGAACGCATCCATGGCCCGGGTCAGCGTTACGTAACTTGCCGCGTCGAAACGCCGCGCGAACTTGTTGCCCTGGTGGCGCAGGTAGCGCTCTACCTGGAAGCGCTCGTCCGCGCGGTCGCGTCCGAAGCGCGTGCCGAAGCCGCTCCAGTGCCGGTAACTCAGCATGGCAATGGCCCTGGCTGCGGCCAGGCCGCGGTGCGGCGGACGCGCGGGCGCATAGCCGCCGTCCCGCCAGAGCGGGTCGGCGAAAAGCGCCTGGCGCTGTGCTTCGGAAAACCCGATGGCCCACGGCGGCTGCCGCGCGGCGGTTGCGACCGGCACGATGGCGGCGGCGAGTTCGGGATAGCGCAGCGCCCATTCC